>NZ_LUGJ01000042.1:0-21395 GCF_001682955.1 Megasphaera sp. DISK 18 | reverse complement strand
CAACATTTGACAAAGAGCCCAAAAAAGACTGCCAACCTCCTAAGGAGAAGGTCAGCAGCCGTTTCTATCAATGATTTTCTGCCGTTTCTAAGAGGAACTTCCGGAAGGGTTCTGCTAAATCAGGACGGCGAAGGGCATATTCGACATTGGCCTTCAAAAATCCCAACTTATCGCCAACATCGTAGCGTTTGCCCTCGAAGCAGTAAGCATAGACAGCCTTCTGGCAGGCCAGGGTCTGCAAGGCGTCGGTGAGCTGGATTTCTCCGCCCTTCCCGGGCTTCGTATCCCGGAGGATATCGAAAATATCCGGCGTTACGATGTAGCGGCCTAAGACAGCCGTCCGGCTCGGCGCTTCTTCCACAGCCGGCTTTTCAATGACCTGCTGAACTTTCAGCACCGGTTTTCCCTCGACGGGAATCCCTTGGACGATACCGTAGGACGAAACCTTTTGCAGGGGAACTTCCTGGCAGCCCAAGATGGTCGAGTCGAGTTCATTGTAAAGATCGATCATCTGCCGCAAGGCCGGGTTGGTATCGTTATAGACGACATCATCACCGAGAAGGATGGCAAAGGGTTCATCGGCAATAAACGATTGGGCACAGCGAATGGCATCGCCTAATCCGCGCATGTGTTTCTGCCGGATATAGTGGATATTGATTTCCGAAATACTGCGCACCATGTTGAGCAGTTTCGTTTTTCGACCTTCTTCGAGGTGCATTTCCAAGCCCGGATTGGTATCGAAGTGGTCCTCAATGGCCCTTTTGGCATGGCCGCTGATAATGAGGATTTCTTCAATACCGCTCTGCAGGGCTTCTTCCACGATGTACTGGATCGTCGGTTTATCGACGATGGGCAGCATTTCTTTTGGCGTCGCCTTCGTGGCCGGCAAGAAACGGGTACCAAAACCGGCGGCGGGGATGACGGCTTTACGAATCTTTTTCACGCTAAAACTCCTTATTCAAACCAACGAGACAAGTCAAATTCTTCGCCAATGATTTCTTTGACGAATCCTTGGGCCAAGTAGAGACCTAACAGGGACAAGGTCGATACGCGCAGGAGCGAACTGTCCCAAATATCACCGAGGTCAGCCAAGACCGGCGAAATGTCTTCCATGATATCCAGGGCTTCTTCGCCGCTGAAATTAGCCGGACGCTTTTTAGCCAGGCGCAGGATATGATCTTGAATATTCCTGTCGGTGAGGCCGGTCATGCGGAAGAACCGCTTGGCCATACTTTCATCGACCATAGCCAATTTGACTAAGGGCGAATTAAAGGACGGAACGATGAACTCGTCGGAAAGGCGCATGCCCTTTAAGGCCTTGCGCAGTTCTTCTTCGGTAAACCCTCGGTAGCGGAACAGAAGCGGATAGGAATCGGACAGGATTTCTGCAAAGTGAGTTTCCTTCACTTCAAAGGCCGTGCAGTGCAGGTAGTCGAGCTGCTGATAATACGGCCGTTCCGTCGGGAATCCTTCCAGGAAAGGATAGATATACTTATCAATGTACTGGCAGAACGAGTCTTTGTCGACATTGTGAGAGTTTCGCGAATACAGGAACAATAAGAGGATCGCCAAAATCTGGTAATGGCTCTGAGACAGGTAGGGCATGACCTTCAGGGCATCGATGGCGACCAGGTGGCGCGTCGAAATGGGCGAACCGTTAATGATGTCGTAAAACGCCTGAAGGGCAATGGTGGCTACGTAGTCATCGGGGTGAGCCGCATAGGCCTTCTGGACGTTCTGCAAGGCTTCCTGAGCGATGAGGGGCGCCATAGCCTGCTGCCGTTCGGCATCAGTTTTACAGCCGATCTGGTCAAAGGCAGCGGACGTAATGTATTCGGTCTGCTGCTGAAGCTGTGGCGATACGACGCCATATTGGCGCAAAAAGTGGGATACGCACTGGCGGACAACGGGCGATTCGACGGTGCTGTCCTGTTCCCAAAGAGACGGGCGATGCAAGTCACTGGAAGCCGGCGGCGTCCGCAGATCAAGGCCTGACGTACCGGATTCCCACGACGTCCGAGCCGGTTTGACGACAGGTTTGGCCTTTTCCTGAGACTTATGAGCCCGTACCGGCGGCATGACCATCGTTTCATCGGGCGTGTTTTTCTTGGCAGTTGTCGCAGCGTCGATATGGATCGGTTCCATGCGCTGGGTCTTTTCCAATTGGGACGCGACGGCTTTCATGCCTTCACTGACGACAGGTCCTTCTTTAGCCGGCATGTTCAGATCCGGTTTACGAAGAACCTGCGTTTCCTCAGAAACACGGCGTTCATCGGCGACGACCTTATCGGCCGACGGAGCTTTTTCTTGAGGCCGTGCCGGTACAACCTTCACATCAGCCATCGGTTCCGCCTTAGCTGCAGCCGGTTCACTGCCGGCTGCGGCGCGAGTCTTTTCCGCCAAATCGGCAGAGACGACGGCGGCCATATCGGCTAAAGGGGCCTTTTCTTCTTTCGTATCGGATACGTCTTCCGACCACTGGCGCCGGCTGCCGCGGCTTTCGGCTTCGGCCTTGGCTGCCGCGACGGCATGACGAGCTCGTTCACGGCGTTCTCGACGCTGAGTCAGCTGCTGCTCCTGTGCTGCTCTTTCCTGTTCTTCCTGACGCTGGCGGGCCAATTTCGCTTCTTCTTCCCGAGCCTTATAGGCTGCCGCTTCTTCCTTGTCCACCTTTTCCATGGCTTCCAGGATTTCATCGCGCGACAAGACCTGCGTCGCATCGACGCTGTCGGCATTGGGGCCTCTCCGGACGGGCACAGAGGCTTCTCGATAGACGATTTTTCCATTGTGGCGGACCGCTTCGCCTTTCGTCGTGACGAAAGCCGTTTCTTCCGGGTGTTCCCGCCGCTCCCCAAGGGTCATTTTCGGAACCTGTGGCAAGGGTTCTGTATCTTCTTCGACTGCCACGTTCGGCAGTTGTCTGGCATGTTTAACTGTTGCCGGCCGGCGGTGCTGGACCTTCCGCGGCTGTGGTCCGCCGTCGTAGCGAGTCCGCGTCTTCGTCTTCCCGTTCTGGTTCTCCGTTTGGGGACTACTCTCGGATTTTTCCCCACTGGAATACAAAATATAACAAATTACAAAAAAGACGATTGCGATACCCGCTATAATAGCGTACGGCAAAAAGTTTGTCATGTCATCCTCTCCTCTATTTCATCAAACTTCTGTACCCATTGTAGCATAAGATGCTTGCCTGAGCTACTATATATTGACCTTTAATTCAAAACATTGCATAAATAGACAATAAACCATTTCTTTACCCTCACCCGCACCGAAAGATGATGCCAAGGGGCCAAAAATAAAGAAAGAAAAACGGCACTGCCTCATAGACAGCGCCGTCAGATGCCGTCAATCAGCACCTTCGATACTGTTGAAATCTTTAGTTCATAGCGTCGTTCTGGACCGATGTCACCGCCGACGAGGTCGTGTCGTCAAGGGCGGCTGCATACAATCTCCGGTTCACAGTCTGTCCGGACGGTTCAGCCTTCGCCGTTTCATTCGAAGCGTCGACGCCGGGAACCTGGACGACAGACGTCTGTCCGGCAGGGACCATCGTTTCTAAGCGAACCCGGCCGGCACCGACGCGGCTGGAAAGTTCAGCCAGCGTGTCCTTACTTACAGGATGACGAACGGTAACGACGATCTGTTCATGGACGTAGTCCGGTACAGCACCGACGTAGTTTTGGACGCCTTCCTTATCGACAAGGGTATGAATGGCCCGGTTCATGAGCTGGCTGTAATCGGCGTGACTCAAGGAAACGCGGCGGATTTGAACGGCTTCAGGTTTCGACACATCGTCCTTAATCCGTTTCGTTAAGTACTTGCTCGGACTGCCTTTGATGCCGAGGACTAAGACATCGTTGTCCCAGTACATCGTCCCTCTTTGGAAATAAGCCAGGACCGAACCGTATTCGGCATTGATGGCCTTCATCACCTGGGTTTCAATCTGCACGTGAGACGTATAGTCGCCGTCAGAATGCATGAACCGATAAAATACCTGGGCCGCATCGGCTCGGGTCATCCCTTCTTTGGGTCGGAAATAGCCGTCGGCCGGCACCATGATATTCTTGCTGTGAAGGATGGCGACAGCTTGCGCATAAGCCGGAGACACCTGAGCTTCGTCGGCATAAGGCGTCACTTCCTGATCCGGATCGGCCATGCGGCTATACTGCAGGTAACGGTAAATGACGTCGGCAAACTCTTCACGGCTTACCGGCGCTTCAGGCTGGAAGTTTCCGTCCTGATAGCCCGTCAAAATACCTTGAGCCGCAACGGCATTCATAGCATCACCGGCTGTCCCTTGGGAAACATCTTTTAAAGGTGTCGTTCCCGGCTGAACTAAGGGGATGTTTCCGGCAACATTATACAGGAGCTGAGCTAATTCACCGCGGGTCAGGACCCGGTTGGGCTCAAAGGAGTTTCCCGTAATAAAAGTCAGGCACTGCGTATCATACAAGTAATCGACGGCCTGGCGGTCAGCCATGCTCCCCAAATCGGTGTACGGAGCATCGGCGAAAGCCGGGCTTGCCGAAAGGAGCATCGCAGCTGCCAAGAAGGCAGCGATTTTATGTCGTACCATGAGAGACCTCCTATCTTACTGAATGACGATACGAAGGGCACTCCCCAGCGCTTTATTGAGGTTGTTCTGCGTTTCTTTCGAAATGGAAGGAACGGTAAGGATAACTTTTTCATTAAGGTAATCCGGTGCCGTCGTGACTGCAGCATCCGTCGATTCCGTAGCGCGATAAATCTTTTCGGCCTGGGCCATAATGTTCTTATAGTCATTGTAGCTGTACGTCGACTTCTGGACATAGACCGATTCAGCAGGAATATCCTTGTCATCGGCAATGGCATCGGCTAATTTCTGGCGGTTCTTGACATCTTTTACGCCGATGTGGAGTTTGTCGCCCTGCCAGTACATGATGCCGTCGTTGGCAAAAGCTTTGACCGAACCGTAGACATCTTTAATATTGGTAAAGGCCTTAGCTTCCAAACCGTCCTGGCTCTGGTTGGTCACTTTGACGCCGGTCATGATGCGATACAAGACGTTGACCGCTTCACCGCGGGTGACGTACTGTTTCGGGTTGAACATGTTGTAATTGCCGCCCTTCATATAGCCGGCAGCAGCCAAGGCATGGACGGCCTGGCGAGCCCACGTCGAAATCTTGGCTTCATCGGCAAAAGGAGCCGCACCTTCAACGGTGGTCATACCCTGATAAGTCATATAGTTATAGGCAATGACGGCAAATTCTTCACGAGTGATCCGCTGCTGCGGCTTAAAGGTGCCGTTGCTGTAGCCGTTCATGATCTGTTTGTCAACGAGGGATGCAATGGCTCGTTCGGACCAGCGGCCTTTGACGTCACTGAATTTCGTCGTCTTCACCGTCGATTCCTTGCCGATCATATTGTCGATGACAGAGGCGGCTTCTTCACGGGTAATATCGTCGTTCGGACGGAACTGACCGTTAGCAGCGCTGACATAATGGTTGTCGTAAAAATACTGAATCGCATCTTTACCCCAATAATTACGGATATCGGTAATACCCGTGCCGGCAGCAAAAGCCGACGTGCTGAGAGCTGCGGTCAAAGCCGTCAGTACTACTAATTTTTTGTACTTTTTCATGATTCATTCGCTCCTATCTATATTGTCGTAAGGGCTACATCGATAACATGGCTGTAGTTTATATATCTTATTTATTTTATCACACCCGGCCTTATTAGGGAAGGCGCGGGCCCCTTTCGTCCCGATTAATAGGCGTCAAAGAAAGCCTGTATTTCAGAAAGGTCCTTCGTCCGACAGAGGGCCAGCTGCAAGAGGATCTTGGCTTTCTGCGGCGTCAGGGAATCAGCCGTCACCGTACCGTCGTAAGAAGGGACAGGTGTGACCAGGCCTCCCAGGGACCGGGCAGCCCGGACGACGACGAGGCCTTCTTCCATCAGCGGCTGCAGGGCCGTCCACACCGGGGCCGGCATCTTGCCGTGGCCGAGACCGGCCATGACCAACCCCTCTTTCCCCCGAGCCAGCTGCACGACGTCCTCAGCCCGAAGGCCGACATAGGCGTAGACGACGGCAACGGCCGGCAGGGTCAAGGGCGAAACAAAATCCGATGAAAAGGTATGCTGCCGCAGCGGTTTTTGATAAAGGCGGACCCGGCCGTCCTGCATATAGCCCAAACAGCCCAGTTGACGAGCCTTAAAGGTATCGACGTGGGTCGTATCCGTCTTTTCGACGAAACGGGCGCTGTGGATGACACTGTTCATAACGATGACAACGCCGCAGTCGCCAAGGGCTGCATCGGCTGCGGCCTGGACAGCTTCCAAGAGATTCAAAGGGCCGTCGGCACTGATAGCCGTCGCCGGCCGCATGGATCCGGTAAGGACGACGGGCTTTCGAGTATGGACGGTAAGATTGAGATAATAAGCCGTTTCCTCCATCGTATCCGTCCCATGGGTGATGACGATGCCGTCGACGTCATCCCGGTCGGCCACTTCCTGCACGCGGGAAGCCAAGGCCTGCCACAGGGCTTCGGTCATGTCGGAGCTGTCAATATTGACGAACTGTTCGCCTTTTACCTCAGCATAGTCACCCACAGCCGGCACGGCATCCAGCAGTTCTCCAATCGAAGTCTTGCCGGCTTCATATCCGGTCAGGTCATCGGCAGACGCGGCTTTACCGGCAATCGTCCCGCCGCAGGCCAAGACATAAATCTTTCTTTTTCCCATCATCGTTCCCCCTCTGAGGTGATTATTTTTTAGTATATTTCTTTCTGCGAATCTTTCTTATGGACGCGAATAAGGACGACTTCCGGCGACGGCCCCAATCGGAACAAAGCGCCCCAGGCACCGTAGCCGCTGGAAACCATAGCCGTCATCTTACCGAATTTACGGGTCCCGTAATCAAGGGCAAAGAGGCGGCTCGTCACCAGTCGATTCGGCCAAAACTGTCCGGCATGGGTATGACCGCTGACGTGAAGGTCCCAGCCGGCTTCAGCAGCCTGATGGATGTGCATCGGTTCGTGTTCCATAAAAATCGAAAAAGCTTCTTCATCAGACTTCCGTACCGGTGCTGCCGGAGCGATGTAATAGTCTTCCCGACCAAAGAGGCTCACGCCCGGAATAGGTGTCACGACGTCGCCGTTCAGGACCTTGACGCCGTAGCGGCCTAAGGTTTCTGCTTCCAGTGCCAGGTTTTCACCGTAGGTGTCGTGATTGCCCATGACGGCAAAAACACCGGACGGAGCCTTTAGGCCTTCAAAACCGGAAAAGCTGTCTTCTCTTAAAACGTACTGTAAGTCACCGTCGATGATATCGCCGCCCATGAGGACCATATCGGGCCGGCAGGCGTTGACGTCCCGCGTCAATTGGCGGCTAAAGGACGTCCCCAGGACAGCTCCCAAGTGAATGTCGCTGACGAAGGCAATGGAAAAGTCGCGGTCAATGGGCTTGTCGGTCTCGATATCGACGGTCCGCACAACCTGATGATGGCCGATCCAGGCTCCGACAGCCAAGAGCAGCCAAGTGAACCCAAAAGCAAAGGCGCTGTAATAGACGGAAACCGTCCCCTGCCAAAGGTCATCGTGGCCCATGAGCTGTGTGACAATCCACAACAAGAGCCCCGGAATGAGGAGCATCGTCGCATAGTAAGAAAAGGAAAACCAATATCCGGCAAAACGGGTCAGCCCCCGCGTCACCAATGGCGGCAGGACGGCCGAAAAAATATACGGTATGACATACAGGATTGGCAGTACCATAAAGAGCGCCAAAAGAGGCATCTCCGGAACGGGCAGACTATGGCGAAAGAGAGCCCATTGGCCGAGTACCGACAGTTCGCCGATGAAAGCCAGAATCAAATAAAAATAATGGCGTTGTTTCACAGCATTCCCCCCATTCGTATATGCTAATAAATCATGTCATCTTATCATAAAAATTTCCACGGCCCCTGTCAAGGCAAGCACCTAAAAAGCCGAAAAAAAACAACAACGGCAGGGACGAAATACGCCCGGCCCCATCCCAAAGGATAGGAGCTAAGCGTCCGCGTCCATGCGGTTGTTGTTTATACACTCTATAAATAAGTGATTAAGCCCGCAGCTCTTGATTGAGCCAAGAAGCGGCATCACCCATCATATTAGTCGTAACGAAGTGGCCGAGGCCGTCGTAGACGATGGACTGAGTCTTTACATCACGGCGTGTGGCCAGCTTTTCAAGATAAAGTTCCTGAGCTGCCCCATCGACGACATCGTCGGCACCGCCGCGAAGAGACAAGAGAGAACGGCCGCTAAGGCGATCCATATGCTGATAGGGATCCATGGCAGCGAACTGCATCTGTAAGAAACGGTAGGACCGCGGCTTTTCGATGTGAAGGGACGAGCGGAAACGCCGTTCCGATTCTTCCCACCAGCCGGAGCCGTTCATGACGATGGCCGTCTTGAACTCTTTAAATAAGCTCCAGGCACCGACAGCCGTAAAGCCGCCCATGGAATGGCCCATGACAGCCAGAGGCGTATTGGGCCAATGTTCTGCAATATATTCCAGCATGAGGGGTACTTCCATCATGTTTTGGAAGATCGTCTGCCAAAAATCAGCATAGACGGCCTTGCTTTCATAGTCAAGGGTGCCGCGATGGCCGTGGTTAACGGCATCGGGAATGATGACATCGTAGCCGTAAGAGGCTAAGATACGGCCGCGGACGGCCTGAAATTCCTTCTGCGACGACCAGCCGTGATAAAACAAGACGACGCCTTTTGCTTTTTCCCCGGATGTAATAACGAGACCGGGAATCCCTTTAAGACCAACTTCTCTTTCTTCAATCATCTATGGTTAAATCCTCTCTATTTTTTTATAAATCCCTTGCGGTGCGCCAACGGTTCCTGCCAGATTTCCGACCAGACAAAGCCGGCATAGAGTTCTCTCGCCTGGGGCGTAAGACCGCTCCAAGGGGCAGGACGGACGCGCTGTGGCACGACGACCGGCACAGATTTGGGACGCTCTGCAGCGACCCGTGGCGGCACCATCTTTTTCGGAAGCGCCGGTTCCGGTTCATCAGGGAAATTCATATTATCCCAACCCTCATCCCAATCGGGAAAGGACGGTTCCGGCACTGTCGGTTCCGGTGCTTCCATCTTTGGGGCCGGAGCCGGTTTACGCCGGGGCGGCACGGGAATGGGGCCCTTGCTCCGCGGGTACTTTCGCTTGCGGCGCAAGAGGTCCGGCAGGACCCCCATCAAGACGACGACGATAATCATCCATACAAGATCCATGGTCATCACCTACTGTTCCGAATGGCTTCCATCGTGATGGTCGTGGTGATCATCCTTTACGGTCGACGCCGACTGGGTCTTAGGCACGCCGGCCTGAGCGACAGCCGTACGCATGTCCGTATCGGCCATGATATTCTTCATATTGTAATAGTCCATGACGCCTAATTTACCTTCACGCAAAGCCTGGGACAAGGCCAGGGGAACTTCGGCCTGGGCTTCGACGACCTTGGCCTGCATTTCCTGGGTATAAGCCTGCATTTCCTGTTCCTTGGCAACAGCCATGGCACGCCGTTCTTCGGCCTTTGCCTGGGCGATCTGCTTGTCGGCTTCAGCCTGGTCGGTCTGGAGGCGGGCGCCGATATTGCGGCCTACGTCGACGTCAGCAATATCGATGGATAAGATTTCAAAAGCCGTCCCGGCATCGAGGCCCTTATTGAGGACGGTCTTACTGATTTTGTCCGGGTTTTCCAACACTTCAGAATGGTCCTGAGCCGAACCGACGCTGGTGACGATACCTTCGCCGACACGGGCGATGATCGTCGCTTCCCCGGCACCGCCGACGAGGCGGTCGATGTTGGCGCGAACCGTAACCCGGGCCCGAACTTTCAATTCAATCCCATTTTGGGCAACAGCCGAAATAAAAGGTGTTTCGATGACCTTCGGATTGACGCTCATCTGAACGGCTTCCAAGACGTCGCGGCCGGCCAGGTCGATGGCGCAGGCTCGTTCAAACGTCAGAGACATGGTCGCCCTATGCGCGGCGATGAGGGCATCGACGACGCGGTCGACATCACCGCCGGCCAGGTAGTGGGCTTCGAGCTGATTGACGTTGACGTCAAGACCGGCCTTATTGGCCTTGACCAAGGGCAGGATGATCTTAGACGGGATGACCCGGCGCAGACGCATGCCGATGAGGTTGACGATGCCTACAGAGACACCGGCAGCCATGGCCGAGATCCACAATCCGATGGGCACGAAGTGCAGGAATAAGGCGATGACGACAACGGCCAGGGCAATGATGAAAATGGGAACGGCTAGAAAAGATACAAGACTCATAAGGCAGAATGCTGCGCAAAACACAGTCCGCAGAGACGCGTGCGGACACGGTGAACCCTTCTGTGCTGCAGAGGCCGCAGCAAACTTCGCCACCTTTCTCTTTTCACACGAACCACACGGCCCGAGTGCCTCTGCCATTCCTCGGGCAGCTCCTTCCTCACGGGGAAGGCATTCCTATTCTGAAAGCTTTAACTATGATATATACCGTTTATACATAGTTTTATTATAGCTCACTTTGTCACTTTATTCCATCTCAATCCTTCAGATGGCGTTCCGGCTCCGGTTCGACGACGATGCGGCCGCCTTCGACACTGATGACACGGACCGTGACGTCGCGGTCGATGAAAGAACCATTGGCTACGGCATCGACGCGTTCCTTGCCGATGCGTATCGTCCCGGACGGACGCAGAATGGTAATCGTCGTCCCCCGTTCATAGAGGTAGCGGCTGTAGTCTTCCTGAGACGTATAGCCTTTCTCCTTGGTCGAACGATTCTTAAGAGTCAATTTATCAAAGAGAGAACTCTTGGGTAAATGACGGCCCAAGAAATAAAAGACGATGAGAGCCAAAACGGTCCCGCCGGCCAGGATATAGATCGACTCATACGTCGCCCCGAGCATAAAGAACAGGCTGCCGAACAAGAGGACGACGCCTGCCAAGCCGAAGATGCCGATACCCGGAGAGGCCAATTCAAGGCCGATGCACAACAGACTGACTAAAAAGGCAGCGATGATTTTGAGATCTGCCACCAAGGGTTCATTGCCGGAATAGAGCAGGAGTCCGCCAAAGACGAGGGCCGTGGCAATGCCGGCGCCGATGCCGGCCATCTTGATTTCGGCCAAGAGGGCGGCGATGATCAAGGCGACGAATAAGGTTCGTACATAGGGATTCTGTAAAATACCGATCATGTCATCACGCCAATCTTTATCTACGTAAATGGTCTGTGCATCACCAAGGCTGTAAAGGGCCAAGGCGTCGGACAAGGTATCAGCCGAACCGTCCGATACGTTCAGTTCCTTAGCCTGACTGTCGGACAAGGCCAGGATTTTTCCCGGATCGGCATAGCCCGGATAGCCCTTGGTCTTATCGACCATGGCTTCGGCAACACCGGGATTGTGGCCGGTCTGAGCCGCCGTCGCACTGAATTCAGCTTTTAAGGCGGCGATGTTTTTCTCCGTGTCGGGAATCGGTTCAGCCGCACCGATGCTGCTTCCCGGTGCCATGATGATATGGCGGCTCGACAAGGCGATGAGGGCGCCTGCCGACCAAGCCCGCGACGTAATATAGGCGATGACCGGCACGTCAGAGGCCATGATCATATCCCGTATCTTTAAGGCACTGTCGACGCGGCCGCCTAAGGTGTTGATAGGAATGACGACGGCCGTATCGCCGTTTTCTTCAGCCTGGCGCAGCCCTCGCTGAATAAAGGCCACCTGACTGCCGTCGATGTCGCCGGAAATGGGCAGCACGCGGACCGTATCGGCCTGCACCGACGCCGCCGGCAAGGCAGCCGTCAGCGAAAACATAAGGACCAAGGCGGTTATCATGCGCAATACAAAGGTCATTCCCTCACCTGCTTTCATTCACTCACTTTTTCAGGCGCCGCAACGCATTGAAAATAGCCGGCACGATGGAGTTTTTCCAATTCTTCCGGTGAAATATTGCGGGCCGCTTGCTTTTCTAATTCTTCAATCGGTTTCTCCTCAATCATATGGATCTTGTCGACGACAGCATCATAGACAGCCGGCGGCTTATTGGCTTTAATCCATTCCAGCATGTGATCGAACCAGGTGCGGCAGGTCCAGGCATCCTTGCCGTGGTTGTGACCGCAGAGGATCTTGATCTGATCCTGCTCCGGAATCTTAGCCAGTAACCAGTTCCAACGTTCACGGGCAATCAAATAATGATAAAAGGCATCGACCTCGCGCAAGTGTTGCTCCTGAAGCTCCAACGTATAGCGCGACCAAAATAAACTGAGAGTCATAATGACTACCTCCAAGCAATATAGTAAAACTTAGATTACCTTACGATAGATATTCTACACCATCTTGTCAAATTCCTTCTTATCCAAGGAAAAAACGAGGCCACCGCCAGGCCTGTCCGGCCCCGTAAATTCGCCCGATGGCAAGGTGATTCAGAGCCTACCCAGAGTATACCATAGCTGTCAACAAATTCCACTATATCCCTTCCCTTTCACGGACCATATTTTTCTATTATATATTACAAGGCCTTTACCGAACACATTACCTTGCATCCTGTCTTTTATCTTCGCCATTCACAACGGGATGACACAAACATGTCACCAACAAGATATATCGGCTCAAAAAAGTCCAATATTGTATTGACACCAGCCCGTTATATAAGATAAGATATATCATGTTTATAGGTAGTTTTTAAAATCCATGGATATCCATTTGTTGTTATTTGCTATTTATTTGCAATCCGCATTGTTTTTATCAATTATAATCAAAGGTCATTACTAACAGCTTATCAGATTTCATTTTTTATAAAGTTATCCATGGCTTATCTTTAATAATCTTAAACATAAATATAATTATTGATACGAAAAACATCGTAAAAGTAAATATTTTTATTTATAAAACCTATTTACAAAAAATACGATAATCATCTTTTTTGAAATTAAAAAATCTTTATCCGTCTCTTTTTTCTGCTAAAGTCTCAGAACACTCATCTAAAAAAGGCATGCTTACGCCTAAAAAATATCTTGAACTGTGTTTTAAACGTGATATAATAAACTCGAAAGATTACAAATTGTTGTACCTATTTTGTATCAAAAAACCTTCATATCCACGAAGAGCCCTTGGATTTTTTTATAAAATTTCATGTGTCTATACTGTAATAAGATAGATTCAAAACGACTCATAATGGCATGTATGAAGGTTTTTATGATAGCATAAATTTGATTATTTCCATCAAAATTATACTAAGAAAAGAGGACTTGATTATGAACACTCAGAAAGAGAAACACCTTCTTGCAAAAGTCGCAGCCGTCATGCTGCTCAGCTTCGCGACTGTCGGCGGAACCTACTCCGTCCAGGCTGCCGGCTTGACGGGATCTTATGTCGGTATCGGTAAAGAACCGACAAGTACCGATGTCCTTGATAAGGGAACTGCAGTGAATACGGCTACGGACAGTATCATCGACTATCGTCAGACAACTACGGCCCAAGGCGCTGTTTTTTCTAGAACGCCAACCAACAATAACAAAAACGGCGAAGGTGTCGATGGCCAATCGGCAGGTAATAAAAATGATACGAATAGCACCGGTAATACAGCTATTGGTATTGGCGCTTATTCGGCTCGTAGCTACAGTACGGCCATCGGTACCTACGCTGAGGCGCTTACCGGTTCTACATCTGTAGGCTCCGGTGCCTTTGCTGCCGATAAAAGTGTTGCTTTTGGTAAAAATACATATGCTAAGGGCAACGGTCTTTCGATAGGTAATGGTGCCCGTTCCAATTCGGGCCTTGCTATCGGTCAAGGAGCTACGGCCGGTGAGTTCTATAAATATCTTCAAAGTGACGGCACTCAATATACACGCTCTATTATCGACAGTATGGCTATCGGTAATGGTGCTACGGCTATCGGCGGTATCGCCATCGGTAAGAATGCCCAGACCAATAGTTTATATGGTGTCGCCTTAGGTCAGAGTGCCAAGGTTGCCTACAGCGGCGTTGCCTTAGGTACGGATGCTACGGTAAATGTTTCGACCGGTGTCGCCTTAGGTACCTCTTCCATCGCTGACCGCCGCTCCAACACCATCGGTTACGTCCCTTTTGCTGATGACGGCAACGGCAGCTATGTGCCGACTACGACTACGGCCTTGGCAAATGCCATCAGTGCCAGTGATGTATCCAAGAATTTTGCCTCTACCTATGCCAGCCAGATTACGGAATATAATACACTGAACCAGAAACTTGCTGATGCTCAGGCGGAAGTAGAAAAACAAAATACCACCATCAAGAACACCAAGGGCAGCACTATTGCCTCTGAACAAGAAGCTTACGCAGCCGCCGTAACCGCTAAAGCAACGGCTCAAGCGAATGCCGTTGCTGCTACCAATGAATTAAATGCTTGGACCGCAGCTAACCAAGACTTTGTAACTGCCTTAGGCACGCAGCGTACGGAACTGGGCGTCTTCAGATCGACGGGCGGTGCCGTCAGCGTCGGGGCTACGACCTATTCCAGCGATGGTCGTGTAACGTCTATTTTATCTCGTCAAATCACTAACGTCGCTGCCGGTACGGAAGATACGGATGCCGTCAACGTCGCTCAATTAAAACGTGTAGCCAATGCTACCATTTCCGACATCACCGTCGGTGCCGATAAAGCCAGCACAGCTGATGGTTTGGCTATTACCAGTGACGCTGATCAAAGCCGTATCGATATCGTTGGTGCCAATACTAACATCACCACTGCTGTTGATGCGGATAACCGTTTGATTCAAGTCGGCTTAAGCAATACTTTGGATTTATCCGATGCCGGCAGCATTACCTTCGGCACTGACGGCACGACCTTGAATAACTCGGGATTGACCATTGTGGCTCCGTCCGGAAGCTCCACTTCCAACATCGTAATCCAATCCGGTAATGTAAATATGGGTGGCAATGTAATTAAGAATGTTGGCAATGGCAGTGTCGTCGAAGGCTCTACCGATGCTGTTAATGGCGGTCAGTTATATGACGTTCAGAAACAGATTGACGGAATTGCCGGTGAAAACGGCAGCTTATCCCAGAAAGCCGACATCAATTTGAGTAACCTCACCGAAGCCGGTACGAAGGTCATTACCGACGCTGCTAAGAATGCCGTTACCGTTAAGAGCGGCGACAACTTCATCAAGGTCGGCTTAAACGAAGAACAGCAAAAATCCGGCGTTAACCAGTACGATGTATCCTTAGACAAAGACGCCCTTCGTGATTCCTTGGGTACCGGTAAAAATGAAGCCGGCGACAAGAACCTCATTACCGGCGACACCTTGAATCAGGCCATCAATTCCGTCGTATCCGGTCAGGCCAGCGACGATCATATTAAAGACGTGGCTCAAAAATCCGTTAAAGTCGTCGACGGCGTCAATACCACCGTTACTGAAGGTAAAGACGGCGATGCGAAGACCTATGCCGTCAACGTATCCGACGACGCTATTAAAAGCGCTGTCAAACCGGAACTCGACCAGAAAGCCAATGTCGACGGATCCAATTTGACGACGGAAAACATCAACAACTGGAAGAGCACCTTAGGTGTTACCAACCTCAACAGCGACGTTTCTCAGGTAACGACCCGCGTCGATACCTTGGAAAGCGACGTATTGGGCTTGAAAGATGACGTCACCAACTTGAACGGCCGCGTCAGCAGCTTGAACGACCGCGTCGATAAAGTCGGTGCCGGTGCAGCCGCTTTGGCCGGTCTCCATCCGTTGGAATTCAACCCGGAAGATAAATTCTCGGCATCTGCCGCTCTCGGCAACTATAAAGGCGACAACGCCGTAGCCCTCGGCGCCTTCTATCGCCCCAACGCTGATACGATGTTCAGCTTCGGCACGACGATCAGCGATGAAAAGATGTTCAACGTCGGCGTTTCCTTCAAATTCGGCAACAAAGGCGACCGCATCTATCGTCAGGGTACGTCCGTCGATGTCAGCGCTTTGACGTCGGAAGTCAATACCCTCCGTCAGGAAAACCAGGCTTTGGCCAGCCAGGTCAACAGCCAGAAGGCTGAACTTGAACAGCAGCGCGCCCTCATTCAGCAGCTGATGAACAAAGTCGGCATGTAAGTCCTCCCCTCCTATGGCAACAAAAAAACGAGATCCCTTGCGGGTCTCGTTTTTTTTTATGTCTATGAATGAAATTATTTGCGGAACAAGCCCATAGCCTTGCAGGCCTTTTCATAGGTAAGGCTGGCCTTGGCGTGAGCCTTGGCTGCCCCCTTGTCGAGGATGTCGTCCAATTCCGGTTCGCTGACCAACTGACGGTAGCGCTGCTGAATCGGTTCCAGCGTGCTGATAATGGCTTCAGCGACGTCCTTTTTGAAGGCGCCGTAGCCTTTACCGGCGTAAGCCGCTTCGACCTGTTCGTGAGTCTGATCGGTCAAGGCCGAGAAGATTTCAATGAGGTTTGAAATGCCCGGCTTCTGTTCTTTGTCGTAGTGTACCGAGTTTTCACTGTCCGTCTGAGCCCGCTTGATTTTCTTTTCAATGGCCTTCGGTTCGTCAAGGAGATAAATCGTCGCCGTTTCGTTATCGTCGGACTTACTCATCTTCTTGGTCGGTTCCTGGAGGCTCATGACCCGCGTGCCGTCCTGGCCGAGGTAGATGTCGGGAATGGTAAAGATGTCTTCGCCGTAGAGACGGTTGAAGCGCTGCGCCAGGTTGCGCGTGATTTCCAGGTGCTGCTTCTGGTCATCGCCGACAGGAACGAAGTTGGTCTGGTATAAGAGAATGTCGGCAGCCATGAGGGGCGGATAGGTCAAGAGACCTGCCGGAATGGAATCGCCCTGTTTCGCCGCCTTATCCTTGTACTGAGTCATCCGTTCCAATTCGCCGACGTAGGACGAGGTAATCATCATCCAGCCTAAGAGGGCGTGTTCCGGTACTTCGGACTGGACGAAGAGTGTCGACTTGTCCGGATCAAGGCCGGAAGCTAAATAGATAGCTGCCAGTTCCCGCGTCCGCTGGTGCAAAAGCTTCGGGTCCTGGGGAACGGTGATGGCATGCTGATTGACGACGCAGTAATAACATTCGTTGCCATCCTGGATTTTAGAAAAGTTGCGCAGTGCGCCTAAATAGTTGCCTAAGGTAAGATTGCCGCTAGGCTGAATACCGGAAAAAATAACTGCCATAATGGTACCTCCTGATTCATAAAAAAAACCTTCCATCCCCTATACATAGGGACGAAAGGAAAGTCAGCTCCGCGGTACCACCCTGGTTGGCCATATGGCCCGGCTCTAATGCACCTGTTGATGCATCTTTTCAAGGTAACGGTGAAAATTCCGGCGGAACCTACTGTCTTCGTTCAGTCCGCATCTCCCGGGCCCATTCCCGATCACGGCCTCTTACCGGACTTCCACTGCCACCGGCTCGCTGTCAAGGGGTATCATGACGGTACTTGCTCCCGCTCATCGACGTTATATATCCTATTTGATGCATCTATCTTATATCGAAGGCCCTTCCTTGTCAAGTTTTTTCTTGACTTAGAGTTGACTCCATAGTCTATAATAACTACAATAATGAAAATAACTCTAATTACAACATATTGGATAGGAGGAATTCTATGAAATGGAACCATAAAAAAATAATCATCCCCATCGTCGCCGTCCTGGCCATTGCAGCCGCAGCAGCCTACTTTTGGCTGCCGGGAACGAAGGCCGTCGCCAAACAGGGCATTCGAGCCACGAAAGCAGCAGCGGCCCACTACCTGCCGACCGAATCGGTAGATGCTTCGAATATCCGCCAGGTCATTACGGCTGACAGCACGACGTCGCGGACCTTTATGTGGCAGTCGGACTACGCCGAAGACGATCCTGTCGTGGAATTCCGCAAGACCGGCGACAACGATACGATTATGGCCCTTCCCGCTTCCAGCGACGCCTTCAGCGATGACGGCGTGACGACATATATCCACTCGGCAACGGTTACCGACCTTACGCCGGGTACAGCCTATGAATACCGCGTCGGCTACGGCGACAAGCGCAGCGCTTGGACGCCTTTCCATACGGCTGAGGGCAGCAGTTTCAAAGCCCTCATCTTCCCCGATTCCCAGTCCAGCGACTACAGCGGCTGGGCCTCCCTAGCGCAAGCAGCTTGGCAGAATAATCAGGATGCTCAGTTCTTCGTCAACATGGGCGACCTCGTCGATAACGGCCAGTCCCATTACCAGTGGAATGCCTGGTTCGACGCCGTCGGCCCGATGATTTCCCGCATCCCCGTCGCGCCCCTCATGGGCAACCACGAGACCTACAATACGGACTGGAAGATGCGCATGCCCGAGGCCTATACCCACCTCTTCGCCCTGCCCCATATCGACATGGATAAATACCAGAACCAATTCTATTCCTTCGATTACGGCGACATCCACTTCGTCGTCCTCAACACCCAGGCACAGGAACTGGCCGACTTCGAGCCGACCTTAAATGACGATGAAGTGGCCTGGTTCAAAGAAGACATGGCCAGGACGACGAAGAAATGGAAAATCGTCTTGATGCACAAAGACCCTTTGCAGTACGGCTTTGCCAACCGCCCGGAACCGCGTGAAGAAGGATTCTCGCCGGAAGGACGGCTTTGGATGCCCTTATTTGACCAGTACGGCGTCGATGCCGTCTTGTCGGCCCATCTCCACACCTACCGCGACCGAGGCCATATCAAGAACTTCCAGCGCGATGAAAGCGGCCCCTTATACATCATCACCGGCGTCGCCGGCAACGTCCGCTACCCCAGCCTCTGGAAACAGCACAGCCTCGATGAATACGTCGCGCCTCAGCCGGAAACAGATAACTACATGACCATGGAAGCGACGGCAGACAGCCTGACCTTCCGCAGCTTCCTCCCTGACGGTCAACTGTTAGAGGAACGAAGCATTTCTTCACACAACTAAAAAAAGTGTGATATAATAGACTCAATCCGGACGTTCCTTCAAAACCATCCGGGTTGTATTTAACGAAGAAGGAGGAATATACTATGGCACAGATTACCAAAGATACGGGTATTATTGAAGCCGTTCAGAAACACCCGCAGATCATCGAAATCTTCCAGCAGTACGGCCTTGGCTGCGTAGGCTGCATGGCTGCTCACTTTGAAACCATCGGTCAGGGTGCCGGTGCTCACGGCATCGACGTCGATGCCCTCATCGCCGATATCAACGACTGCATCGCTGAAAGCGGTAAATAAGATAAAAAGCTGTCGCGCCTTATGGTGCGGCAGTTTTTTTATAGTCCCCCTTCTTCTCCCTATAAAAAGATTTACGATTTTCCGCATAAGATTCCAATACTACCCTTTTGGACAGTATCTAACTTTTAAGTGCATACTTTCCATTTTCATCGAGCTATGGTATCATGATTTTATCCTAAGAAAAGAAATATTTAGTTATGTGTATATAAAGGAGTCATTGCCATGAAAGAAAAAATTAACGTTTTTGAAAAAGCACCGGAAATCCTCGAAAATCTGCGTAAGGGTGTTCTCTTGACGACGAAGGCCGGCGACCGGGTCAATACCATGACCATCGGTTGGGGTACCCTCGGCATTGAATGGGCCAAACCTATTTTCACGGTCTATGTCCGCCAGCACCGCTTCACTCACGAACAGCTTTCTAAGAATCCGGAATTTACGGTCAACGTCCCCGTCGAAGCCTTCAATCGCTCCATATTAGGAAAAGCCGGTACCCTCAGCGGCCATGACGGCGACAAGATTGAAAAATTAGGCCTGACCTTGGAAGATCCTGAGGTCATCTCCGTCCCGGGCATTAAGGAACTGCCCCTTACCTTAGAATGCCGTGTACTCTTCCAAAAAGAACAGAAACTCTCCGACTTACCGAAAGATATTAACGACGAATTCTATCCCCAGAACGTCGACGGAACCTTCCACATGGCCAACCGCGACAGCCACACGGCATACTACGCCGAAATCGTCGCTGCTTACATCATTAAATAATATTTCCACGACAAAGCCCTCAAGGACCGGACTAAAATCCGATTCTTGAGGGCTTTTTTATAGCCGGAAAGGCTTTTCTATGAACGTTTTGAAAAATCAGCAGCTGCCGTAAACAGGATATCTGTCGACGAGTTGAGAGCCGTTTCCGTCGAGTCCTGAAGGACGCCGATGATGAAGCCGACGCCGACGACCTGCATGGCAATATCGTTAGAAATACCGAAGAGGCTGCAGGCCATAGGAATGAGGAGCAGGGACCCGCCGGCAACGCCGGAAGCACCGCAGGCACCGATAGCCGACAAGACGCTGAGCAAGAGGGCCGTCGGAAAATCTACGGCAATGCCCAAAGTGTGGACGGCTGCCAAGGTCATAATCGAAATGGTAATGGCCGCACCGGACATGTTGATCGTCGCCCCGAGGGGAACGGTGACCGTATACGTATCAGGGTCGATGCCGAGTTCTTTGGCCAAGGCCATATTGACCGGGATGTTAGCCGCCGAACTGCGTGTAAAGAAGGCTGTCACGCCGCTGGTCGAGATACACTTCCAAACGAGCGGATAGGGATTTCTGCGAAGCTTAGCATAGACGATGATCGGATTGACGACGAAGGCAAAGATGAGCATCGTCCCGACCAGGAGAGCCAGGAGCTGAGCGTAGCCGATGATGGCTTCAATACCGTTGGAAGAAATGGAATCGGCGACGAGGCCCATGATGCCGAGGGGAGCCAGGCGGATGACCCACTGGACACAGGTCGTGACCGCATTAGCACAGTCGTCGAGGACGGCTTTCGTCGATTCGGAAACGCGGCGGGTGGCGATGCCGAAGAGGACAGCCCAGCCGAGGATACCGATGTAGTTGCCGGTCATCAAGGCGTGGACGGGATTATCAACGATATTCTTAAGGAGCGTCGTCAGGACTTCGGCAATGCCTTCAGGAGCTTTGTTCGTCGCAGCCGATACGTCGAGCTGCAGCGTCAGCGGGAATACGTAACTGATCATGACAGCGAAAAAAGCAGCTAAAAAGGTACCGATGAGATATAAGATGATGACGTCTTTAATTTTCGATTCATGATTTTCTTGTTTCCGGCTAAGGGCCGAAGCGACTAATACGAAGACCAAGACCGGAGCAATACCTTTCAAGGCGCCGACGAAAATGACGCCCAACAGGGCCAACTCATGAGCAGCTGCGGGAAAACTCATGGCTACCGCAATGCCGATGATCAGGCCGACGATGATCTGCTTGATCAAGCTAATGCGATTTAGGGCACTCCATAAACTATGCATACCAAAAACCTCCCATAGAACATATCGTTCCAAAAATACAAATGTACATTATAACAGAACACTTCATTTAGGCTCTTTGTCAAATGTTGGGGTGCCAACTAAATCATCCACCGCGAATGGACGTGAGTGAGTTTTCCTCGCTCTCGTC
>NZ_LUGJ01000041.1:0-32355 GCF_001682955.1 Megasphaera sp. DISK 18 | reverse complement strand
AACTGGTGGTTTTGATTTTTACCGAACCTTGTTATAATAAAATAAAGCTCTCATTTCTGCTGATGGCAGCAGAATTTGTTTCGGATTCGTTATATTTTGGAAAGCAGGTGTCGCCGTGCTCTTATTTTCAACTATCTTACAAATAAATAAGAAGATGACTAAAGAGGCGTTTATTCGCTTGGTCGTCGAGTGGAATCAAAAAAGCAACTACCCGGAAAATATTATTCCCAATCTGGTATGGGATGGTCAGTACAATACGTCTTATGGAACGGAATCGCTGCTTCTCGACATAAAAGAATACCCTAAGGAGCATATTGTCGCTGTCCGTTACGAAAAGCGCGACAAAGAAGGCGTCATTTGGGATTCTGACTATATCATGAATTTTAAGGATATGAAGATGTCCATTCGCTTAGATCGGAGTTATCTGGAAGAAGCGCTGAAGGTCGACCCGGAATTTTCGACGCCCCACTTCATTTCCATGCTCATTGAGGGCGGTTATTTAAAAGCCGATAACGGCTTAGAGGTACGGCGGACGCCGCTTATCATCGATGAGGATAATCTCGATATAGCTGTCGATATCATGACCGGGAAGCGTCGGACTCGTCTGCCCGTCGTCTTCGTTTCTAAGACGTCGGACAATGAAGATCCCATTGATGTAAAGGCCTTGGCGGGCCGACTAAAGGGAGCAGCCCACGTCTTGGTCCAAGGCGATTATGGGACGGAAGCCACCCTTCAGGAACGCAGCGGTGATGAGAAATTAGGTAATGGCGGTATCGATATTTATTTCCCCAATCCTGCCGTTGGCCATAAACGATATATCTATCGCCGCAATCCGGATTATGACACTCAGATGACGGAAAAGATTATTGAAAGGGTCATCCAGTACAGCAATGCCAAACGGGTGTCGCCACTCTATGTCTGGGCCGGTGTCACCGGTGCCATTTATGAGGATCAATATCTGAAGTCCAAGGAGGCCTATGCGGCAGCCGACAAGGAACGCCATGAGGCTCTGTATAAACTCCTTGCTACAAGGCCGGTATAAAGAAAATGAAAAATCCATGCGTGATCAGGCCTATGCTGAAGCTAAATTGGAAGCCGATCAGCTGTTAGAGAGTTTTGACGAGGAGAATCGCAAGTTGCGCGAGGACAATGAACGCCTGCGCTGCGAAAACGTACAACTGGCCTATGAAAACCAAGTCCTGCGTTCAAAGCTTGATTCTCAGTCGAGGGTTCCTGTCTTGCTCATGGGGGATGAAGATGACTTCTATGCCGGTGAAATAAAGGATCTGCTGTTAAAAACCTTGGAGGCCAGTTTAAACAACCTTTTGGCAACGGGTACGCGTCGATACGATGTGGTGAAAGACATCATTGAGTCCAATGACTATCAGCGGAGTAGTGAAAAAAGGGCTGCTGAGGTGAAACAACTGCTCAATAATTATAAAGGAATGACCTCAAAAGTGCAGCGAGGCTTTGAAGAGCTGGGCTTTCAAATTCAGCATGACGGGGGGCACTACAAGACGATTTACTATGGCGATGACCGCTACATCATCGTTCATGCGGCGACGCCCAGTGACGGGCGGGCCGGGAAAAACAATGCGTCTGATGTCATCAAAAAGGTATTTTGATTCACGTTTCCGATAAGAAAATGGCTAACTTGAGCCGTTGAAAGGAGGAAGATTTGTAATAATCGGTTATTCCATGGTATAATTAAATGCTATAAATTTATGTACGGGAGGTATATGAATGGCTACAGGTCAGGAAAAGATTGACCAGCTCCGGGAAAAGCTCGCAAAAGTCGAGCTCGGCGGCGGTCAGAAGCGAATCGATTCGCAGCATAAAAAAGGAAAGTTGACGGCCCGCGAACGGCTGGCCAAGCTGTTTGATGAAGGCAGCTTTACGGAAATGGGGCAGTTTATCCATCATCGCGGTACCCATTTCGGCATGCAGGAAAAGGAAATTCCCGGTGACGGCGTTGTTACCGGTTATGGTACGGTGCGGGGCCGGTTGGTCTTTGCCTATGCCGAAGATTTTACCGTTGAAGGCGGATCCCTTGGCGAAATGCACGCTCACAAGATTGCCCAGATGCAGGAAATGGCCCTCAAGATGGGTGCGCCTGTCATCGGCATCAACGATTCCGGCGGCGCCCGCATTCAAGAAGGCATCGATGCCTTGTCGGGCTTTGGCCGCATTTTTATGAACAACACATCGGCGTCCGGCGTCATTCCCCAGTTGGCCGTCATCATGGGGCCTTGTGCCGGCGGTGCTGTCTACAGCCCGGCTTTGATGGACTTCGTCTTCATGGTCAAGAATACGTCCAATATGTTCCTCACCGGCCCGGCCGTTATCAAATCGGTTACGGCCGAAGAAGTAACGGCAGAAGAACTGGGCGGTGCCATGACGCACAACTCCATTTCCGGCGTCGCTCATTTTGCCTGTGAAAGCGAAGACGACTGCTTTGAAAAGATCAAGGCTCTCCTCGACTTCCTTCCCAGCAACAACATGGAAGAAGCCCCGGTCGTCGATTCCAACGATGATCCGAATCGCGAAGACGAAAGCCTCAATTCGGTCATTCCTGACGACAACAATGTACCCTATGATATGCTGGACATCATCCGTTCCTGTGTCGACGACGGATACGTTTTCCAGGTCCTTGAAAATTATGCTTTGAATATCATTACCTGCTTTGCTCGCTTCGACGGTCAGACTGTCGGTATCATCGCCAACCAGCCGAAGTTCTTGGCCGGCTGCCTTGATATCAATGCGTCGGACAAGGCCGCCCGCTTTATCCGCTTCTGCGACAGCTTCAACATTCCTGTCGTCACCTTCGTCGACGTACCGGGATTTTTGCCGGGGACGAATCAGGAATACGGCGGCATCATCCGCCACGGTGCTAAAATGCTTTACGCCTACTGTGAAGCGACGGTGCCCAAGATTACTGTCGTTACCCGCAAAGCTTATGGTGGTGCCTATATTGCCATGTGCTGCCGTCAGCTCGGTGCCGACATGGTCATGGCTTGGCCGTCGGCCGAAATCGCCGTCATGGGGCCTGATGGTGCCGTCAACATCATCTTTAAAAACGATCCGGACAAAGAGCAGAGAAAGCAAGAATATATCGACGAATTCTTGTCGCCTTATAAGGCTGCTGAACACGGCCAGATCGACTGCATCATTGAACCGAAGGAAACGCGGCCGCGCATCATCAGTGCCTTGGCCATGCTCTATAGCAAGCGTGAAGAACGGCCGGCCAAGAAACACGGCAACATGCCGTTATAAGGGGGTGGCCGTATGTTAGAAATCCTGTTTGCGGCGATCGGTGTCTTAATCGTCCTGATCTTGGTGCTGAGCCGATACTACGATACACGCTTCCGGGCTTTAGAAAGAAAGATGGAAGACATGACTGCTTTTCAGCAGAGTGTCAAAGATCTTTCTGAAGCCGTCTATGATTTAAAATCCGCTGAAAAGAAGGAAACAAAGACACAGCCTGTCTCTGAGACTAAAG
Organism: Megasphaera sp. DISK 18; assembly: GCF_001682955.1. Lineage (NCBI taxonomy): Bacteria > Bacillati > Bacillota > Negativicutes > Veillonellales > Veillonellaceae > Megasphaera > Megasphaera sp. DISK 18. The sequence goes on along the minus strand of NZ_LUGJ01000041.1, from coordinate 28,856 downwards.
ACACTGCCAATTCCATCGTTCCCGTTGGCCAGCGTCAGCCGGCTGTTGTCGAAGCCCGTCCGCTGGCAACGGTGCCTGAAAGTCGAGAAATCTCTGATTCCGACGAACTCTCTGACGACGTCGTCGCCGTCATCATGGCAGCCGTTGCGGCTTACGGATATTCGCCGGCAGGGATTCGCTCAATCCGGCTTTCGCATCGCGGATATAAACGCCATCGGGAAAATTGGGCTATGGCAGCCCGCCTGGGTGGTATGAAACGTTAAGGAAAAAGTCTTTGAATCCAGGAGGATATCGATATGAAAAAGTTTAAGATTACAGTCAATGGCAAAGCATACGAAGTTGAAGTAGAAGAAGTAGGCGGCTCAGCTCCGGCAGCTCCGGCAGCCCCGGCGGCACCTGTACAATCGGCTCCGGCAGCTCCTGTGGCACCGGCACCGACTCCGGCAGCCCCGGTACAGTCTCCGGCCCCGGCCGTAGGCGGCCCCATCCCCGAAGGTGCCATCACCGTAAAAGCCCCGATGCCGGGCAAAATTTCGGCCCTCAAAGTCGAAGAAGGAACGGATGTCAAACGCGGCGACGTCCTCCTCGTATTGGAAGCCATGAAGATGCAGAACGACATCACGGCAACGGCTGACGGCAAGCTTCATGAAATGCGCGTCAAAGTAGGGGACAATGTCAAAACCGGTGACGTCTTGGCTGTCATCATGGCTTAAGGAACACCAGATTGACAAACGAATTATGATACAAAAGAGGTTCGCCGGCATGTTTGCTGGCGAACCTCTTTTTGGGGTTTATGCGTTTTATTTAGCAGCGGCCTTTTTGGCTTCTGCTTTGGCTAAGAAGGGAGCCGATTCGATGATGAAGCGTTCGTGGGTGGCTTCGCCGACGAGGCCTGCGTCGTCATGGGCTTCGATCTTAAAGGTCAATTTTTTGCGGTCCTGTTCAACCAGCGTTGCCTTGGCCGTGATGGTCAAAGCAATCGGCGTGGCGGCGACGTGTTTGACGTTCATGGCGATGCCGACGGTGTTATACCCTTCCGGGAGTTGGGGATCGCAGGCGTTGATGGCTGCATTTTCCATGAGAGCTACTAAGGCCGGGGTAGCATAGACCGGCGATTTGCCGCTGCCAAGTTTAATGGCCGTATTATCTTCCGTGCATTTTTCAGAAACTTCAGCTGCTGAGTTTTTTTTGATATCAAATTCCATCTTTCATAACCTCCTTGATGTAGGTAAGAATATGCCTGAATCGTATCGATAAAGGTAATTTACATAACCATATCATATCACATTTTATTCTTTTTTGACAGCAAACTGTTTGATTAAATAGGGGCAGGTCCGGGGTTATCATCAATCAGAACGGGTATTTTTGACAGAAAAAGCGCCATAGGATACAATAAAACTATATTTTTCAGAGGAATGGGGAGTGACATAATGAAACTGAAAGGAATTTGTCTGATTGCAGCAGCGGTCCTGTCTATCGGGACGGCGTCGATGGCGAAGGACAAGGGCACCTTGACGAAGTTTCCCAATTGGGGCGTCATTACCGTGCCAAGCGATATATACATGCAGAAGGGGACTCAGCCCATGCTGACGGCAGCCGATGCCGGCAATGACGTGACGGCCTTGTTTGAAAAGATTTTTCCCATCCAGGCGGAAACCTATCAGGTCGTAAAGAAGGATGATGCCGATTTTCAGTATGCATACTTGATGCATTATACGGCAAGTCTCTGGGATGTCCGGGCTGCCGTTTACGGGGAAAACCGGGAAAATGCCTACCTGCGCGATATTGGCGGCCGTCCTGATCCGAAGACCTTGATGGACCGGCTCAACCAAAATATGGCCAGCCGTCTGCCCAATGGTTTTCGCCTGGTGGCACCGGTTACGGCTAAAAAGTATAAGGGCCGAGTCTTTTATGAATGGACCGTTGAAAAATCGCTGGTTATTAACAGCAACGCCTTTACGGAAACAATCCACGGCCTTGCCTGGCAGCACGGCGATACGATGGAAATTGCCGTCATCTTAGGCAATGTCGCTAAATCCGGTGACGACGATATCATCAGTACCGTAACCGACATGCTGAAAGACGCCAATAAGATGCCGAAAAAATAAGGATGACTTAGGGAATAAAAATGCCTTGCATGAGTGAAAAAATTGCATCATGCAAGGCTCTTTTCGATTTATAAGGTTTTCATCAAGTGTTCGAGATGGGCTGTGAGCTTCATGTTTTCTTCGTAGTCGATGGGGCAGTCGATGATGACCGGTTTATCCTGCTGGAAGGCCTTTCTCAAGGTCGGCAGGAGGTCTTCGGTCTTTTCGATGCGGTAGCCGATGGCGTGGAAGCTTTCGGCCAGTTTTACGAAGTCCGGATTGGTGAAGTCGACGCATTCGTGATGGCCGTACTGCATGTCCTGTTTCCATTTGATGAGGCCGTAACTGCTGTCATTGAAGATGAGGGTTACGAAGTTCGTTCCCAAGCGGTAAGCCGTTTCGAATTCCTGGACATTCATCAAGAAGCCGGCGTCGCCGGTGATGGCCAGCACTTTTTTATCGGGGTGGACGAGTTTGGCTGAAATGGCGCCGGGGACGGCGATGCCCATGGTGGCGAAGCCGTTGGAAATGAGGCAGGTATTCGGTTCATAGCAGTTGTAGTGGCGGGCAATCCAAACCTTGTTGGCCCCGACGTCGGAGATGACGATGTCGTCTTTATCCATGATTTTGCGGCAGTCGATGAGGGCTTTTTGCGGCTTGACCGGGAAGGACAGGTCTTCAGCGTAGCTTTCGTGTTCGGCGACCATTTTTTGACGGATGTCGAGGAATGCACGCGGTTCCGGCAGGCGGGCGGCCTTTTCCATGATGCGTTCCAGGGAATCAGGGATGTTGCCGACGACTTCGACCTGGGGCTGGTATTTTTTATTGATATCAGCCGGCATGGTGTCGATGTGGATGATGTCGGCGTTGGTCAGATGCCATTTGGCCGGGGCGTATTCGATGATGTCGTAGCCGACGGCGATGACCAGGCTGGCCTTTTCGAGGATTTTCGTTTGATAGTCGTCCATGGGAATGCCGACGGTCCACATGGAATATTTGTTGTCAAAGGGAATGGCGCCTTTGGCCATCATGGTATTGACGACGGGCAGCTTCAGTTTTTCGGCAAAGGCCGTCAATTGCTTGGCAGCCTGACTGCGGATGACACCGCTGCCGGCCAGGATGACCGGATTCTTGGCGTAAGAAATCATGGAGGCCGCCATTTTAATCTGCGATTCTAAGGCCGTTTCCGGCTGGATCGTCTTGTGCTGCAGCGGTTTTTCATCGTCTTCGATGGGCATTTCGCTGATGTTGACCGGAAGATCGATGAAGGTGGCACCCGGTTTTTCACGTTCGGCATATTTAAAGGCCAAGCGGGTGATTTCGGCCATCGTATCGGGGCGGACGACGGTATAGGACCGGCGGGTGATGGGTTCGAACATCGCTCTGAGGTCGAGGTATTGGTGGGCCGTGATGTGCATCTTGTCGGTCCCGACCTGGCCGGAGATGGCGACGACAGGGGCTCCGTCACAGTCGGCATCGGCGACGCCGGTGATGAGATTGGTAGCTCCGGGCCCGAGGGTTGCCATGCAGACGCCGGCTTTACCCGTCAGTCTGCCGTAGACATCGGCCATGAAGGCCGCGCCCTGTTCATGACGGACGGTGATGAATTCAATCTTTGAATGCTCCAAGGCATTGATGATGGCTAAGTTTTCTTCACCGGGAATACCGAAAATATAATGGACGCCTTCTTCTTCCAGGCATTCGATGAGAAACTCTGCCGTATTGCGCATCTTTTTTTGTACCATTCCGAGAACACTCCTTTAAAGGTAATGGATAAATTAAAATTGCTGTTGTAACCTGTATTATAATATGGGACAGAACCTTTTTCAATGACCTCCTTGTATTATCAGGATGTACAATTCAAGGCAGCTGGAATTGGTCGTATCGAAACAGCCATTCAAAAGGGCCGTCATGAATCCTTTATGACGGTTGTTTTCCCGGGATTCGATTGGAAAGGATAGGAGAGCTTAGGATGAATATATTGATCAGCAGCTGTCTCTTAGGACAGTATTGCCGCTATGATGGAAAGACCAAGACCTACGATGTGATAAGGCCTTTATTGGGCCGTGACGACCTTCATTTCATTCCCATCTGTCCGGAACAGGCCGGCGGCCTTGCAACACCGCGTCCGGCTGCTGAACGCTGTGGAGACAAGGTTATGACTAAAGACGGTCTCGACGTGACTCGACAATATGAAAGAGGGGCCGAGGCGGCATTGTACCTAGCACGCCTCTTTCACTGCGAAAAAGCAATTTTAAAGGCCAAGAGCCCGTCCTGCGGCTGCGGCCTCATTTACGACGGGACCTTTTCCCGGACCCTTACTGAGGGCGACGGCGTGACGGCCGCCCTCTTAAAAGCCGAAGGCATTGAGGTTTTTAGCGAGGGGGACCCGTTAGAATACTTGCTTTTATAACGTCGGTTTGCTACAATATACGAGTACGCAAGTGAGGAGGTTTCAGGGTGAATACGTTTTTGCATGAAGTTTGTGAATGGCTTTATTCTATTGTCATCGCCTTGGCCATTGCTATGGTCATCCATATTTTCTTCTTCCAGCCGACCCGCGTTTCCGGCGAGTCTATGATGCCGACCCTTAAAAATGGGGAGTACCTCATTGTTTCTAAGTGGAGTCACGTCATGGGAGAGGTCCCTAATTATGGAGATATCGTCATCATTGACAGCCGCGTCCAGTATCCGCGCACTTGGAAAGATGATGTCGCTGAACCGATGAACAACTACTTGGCGTTCTTTGACCACGATTTACAGACGAAAAATGTTTGGGTCAAACGAGTTATCGGCCGACCCGGTGATACGCTGGCTTTCCACGACGGAAAGGTTTGGCGCAATGGGGAACCTTTGGATGAACCCTATATCAACGGTCCTATGGAATACAGCAGTCGGGAAGAAGTTAAAGTCCCGGAAGGCTACGTATTCTGCATGGGTGATAACCGAAACCACAGCAGTGACAGCCGTTTTATCGGTCCTGTTCCTATCGATCACGTGTTGGGCCGCGTTATTTGGTAACCGGTCTTTACGACAATTCTATACGACAGTTCGCAATCCATCCTGTCGTTAAACAAAACTAGGACGCATTACCATCATTGGTGCAGTGCAGACGGGATTGTTTCGACAGCCCCGTCTTTTTTTATTTGTTAGAAAGGTGTAATATACAATGTATAACTTTGTTCTCAATACCCGGCGGATGACCTTTTCTGCGTTGGTCATCGCCATTTATATCGCCGTCTTGTATGTAACCCAGGGCATTTCCTTCGGTCCTTACCAAATCCGGATCGCAACGGCTCTCTACGGACTGGCATTTCTCTATCCTTTCTTAGTCGTGCCCTTGGGCATTGCTAATTTTATCGCCAACTTTCTCTTTGGCGGACTAGGCCTTATCGATATGGTCGGCGGTTGTGCCGTCGGCATGATAACGACTTGGCTCATCGTTCAGATTCGGCAGCGTCAGGGCCATCTCTGGCTGGCAGCCCTTCCTATCTGGTGGGTGCCGGCTCTTTTGGTCAGCCTGTGGCTGTCGTACTTATTGAATCTGCCTTATACGGTACTGGTCAGCAGCCTGGCTGTCGGTCAGCTGCCGCCGGCTATTTGCGGCGTCCTGCTCATTCAGGCGCTTCGTCATCACTACGTCTTAGAAAAGGGGTTATAATATGAGTCGAGATCATGAAGACCTTCAGGGCATTACCTTCCTTGGCAATCAGCACACGACCTATCCGACAGACTACAATCCGGACCTTTTGGAAACCTTCATCAACAAACATCCCGACCGGGACTACTTCGTCAAGTTTAACTGCCCGGAATTCACCAGCCTCTGTCCCATGACCGGTCAGCCGGACTACGCTACGATTTATATTTCCTACGTCCCCGATGAACGGATGGTCGAAAGCAAGGCTTTGAAACTCTACCTGTTCAGCTTCCGCAACCACGGAGACTTCCACGAAGACTGCGTCAACATCATCATGGACGACCTCATCGATGCCATGGATCCGAAGTATATCGAAGTCTGGGGGAAATTCTTGCCTCGCGGCGGTATCAGCATTGACCCTTACTGCAATTACGGCCGTCCCGGTACGCCTTGGGAAGACGTTGCCTGGCAGCGTCTGTCCCAACATGACATATATCCCGAAAAAGTGGATAATCGGTGAAACTTCTTACCTTTTACAGATAATCCATGGTATAATAAAGTATAAATCATAGGAGTGAGGAGTGTTATCTGTGAAATTGAAAAAAGTGCTTTTGGCCCTTGGTTTTTCCCTGGCCTTGTCGGCCTCGGTCTTTGCGGCCGACAATATGTGGCAGTATAATCAGTATACATCGATTGATATGAATTCGGCGAAACTCTACTACGATATGGGCCGCCAGGTTCTGTCCTTCAATACTGTGGAAAAATCCGGAGATACGACGGATTACTGTACCTATGTATACAACATCGATGATCAGACGATTCAGCTGAAGAAGATGATTACTCAGACTAAGAAGCATAAGTATAAGAGCAGTTTCTATCCCGAAGCGATCAAAGACGGTAACGCTGTTATCAAAGCCAGAGCCCGTATGGCCACGGACGTGTTGGAAAAGGTCATGGAAAAGCAGAATGCTAAAAAGTAAGCCCTTGGCGGCGAACGGGCTGCCGAAGTGTGCCTCATCTGCCTTACGTTCTTTCCGCGTATAGTCGGAAGAGCTGGGTTTCCGGTGCTGTCGGCAAGGGAGCGCAATCAAAAAGGGACTGCTGCATGGAGCGGTTTTCTTCATGCAGCAGTCCCTCTTTTGTTATTTCCCTTTGACGCAGATGCTGAGCCATTTCGGAAGCTTGTGTTCGACGACGACCCAGGAATAGGCCGACGCACAGGCGACGACGATGATGTAAATGGCGATGATATGAATGGCTCGCAGGTAAATATGCAGGTGGGCCGCAAGGCCCGTGCAGAGGCTGAGAAAAACAGGATGGATCAGATAGATGGGGTAGGAATAGTCTCCTAACCGGGAGAAGAACTGATGGACGGCGTGCGGTACAGGACGGCATTCCCACCAGTAGAGGAGAAAGAGCATCGTCGACAGGGTATAAACCATGCCGATAGGGCTGAGCTGGTGAATGGTGAAGACTGCCGATAAGGGGTCATAGCCGAGGTAATGCATGACGCCGTAGTAGGCGGCCAGCATACCCGCCGTCGAAGCGATTTGAAGGAGATTGATTACCGTGCCGTGCCGTTTGAGCCAGGCGGTGACCGACGAAAAGTGTTCCGCCGTAAAGGCGCCGAACATGAAGATGAATAAATAGTGCAGGACCATGTAGTTCAGGCGCAGATTCGAGGCATCTTCGAGGAAGGGATTGTCCGAATGGAGATTCCAACTGTAACTCGAGTAAAAATTAAAGATCATGTTGACGAGAAACAGGGCTGTAAAGGAAAGGACCGGTTTGCGGTCCATGAGGCGCAGTAAAGGCCGCCACAGAGGCATGAAGAGGTAGAACCATAAGAGGATGACCAGGAAGTAGATATGATACATGGCCAGGCCATACCATAAGGTGCGAAAGATGGCATAGGGATGAAAGAGATTGAGATTATGGCTGATAGCCGATACGAAGGCCATGTAGAAAAAGGACCAGGCCAGGTAGGGGACAAAAACTGTCCGCAGCCGGCGCCGCAAATAGTCTTTATAGTCGAAGGGCTCGTGGAGTCCCTGACTGTAAAACATGCCAAAGGCCGATAGAAAGAAAAAGGCCGGGACGGAAAAGCGAGACAAGATTTCAAGAATCGCGACGAGCGCCAAATTGGGCGACGGATTGACGATGGCTACTGAGCCGACATGGATGGCGATGACGCCGAGCATGCAAAGTCCGCGCATATAATTGATAGAATGAATAAATCGTTTTGACATCTGACACCTCTAAAGATACAATATAGATACTAAAGATATATTCTATTATAACAAATTTTCGCAAAATGGACAGGGAGGCTGTATGACCGACGACACACAAAAGGTAACCCGAACGGGATTGATACTGGCAGCGACCTTGATTTTACAAGGACTCAGGCTCATCATCCCCATACCGCCTCAGATCAGTCTGTTCCTCATCGGGTCTTTAGTCAATGCCTGCCTGATTACGGCCGTCCTTACCATTGATCGGCGGGCCGGTTTTGTCGTCGCCGCCTGCACGCCTGTTTTTGCCTGGCTCGAAGGGATGCTGCCCTTCGTCCTCTTCGTCTTTCCCGTCGCCATTGGAAACGGGGTTTACGTCTATTGTGCCTGGCGCTGGCAGCGATATGGTTTCCCGGCCCTGCTGCTCGGAGCCCTGGCTAAGGCAGGTACCCTCTACGCCTTATTTTATTTACTCTTTGCCGGCATCGAATTTCCGCCGGCGATGCGCCATCTGCTGCTGACGGCCATGAGCTGGCCTCAGATCATCACCGGTGTTATCGGAGCGCTGCTGGGCCTAACCCTCAGCCGCTTTCTAAGTCACCGCCATGAATAGAAAGGAATTTTGCCATGCTGCTGCAAATCTTTTATTTTATCCCGGCCATCCTGGGTACCTTGTTCATTGCCGTCGGACTCTACCACGGCTCTAAATTTTACAGCCTTACCCGACGCTGCACGCAGGAGGGGACAGGGACTCTCTTGGGATTTGAAGAAAAGAAGATGAAAAGTGGGACCCTTTATTATCCTGTCGTTCGTTTTACGTCCCAAGATGGAAAGACCCATCGGGCACGCTATGCCTTTGGCAATGCCGAATGGAATTACGTAGCCGGCGATGAACTGCCCCTGCGCTATAATCCGGACGATCCCGAGGACATCTATCTCCACCGCGTCCAAAGCCTGTGGCAGCAGTATGCCAGCCCGGTGTTCATCATCCTGGGGGGCGCCATCTTTATGCTGTCCTATTACTTTCTTTTATAATTATACGGAAAAGGAGGAGTCGCCACATTGGTAGAAAATGAAAAAGCTGTCGCCGCCATGCGGCAATTTTTAGAAGCCCTAGGGCTCGACTTGACGGCGCTGGGAATGGAAAAGACGCCGCACCGCGTGGCCGAGACCTTTGCCCGATTTTTTTCAGGCCTTCAGGAAAATCCTGATGACGAATGGAGCAGTCCTATCGTAACCCGGTCCAATGGACTGGTCAGTGTCCGCAATATCCGCTTTCACTCGCTCTGTGAACATCATTTGTTACCCTTTTTCGGTACCGTTCACATCGTATACTACCCTAAAGCTAATCGTATCGCCGGGTTCGGTCACTTCGTCCGAGCTGTCGATATCCTGGCCCGCCGGCCCCAGCTCCAGGAACGGATGACGGAAGAATTGTGTCAGTCCATCGTCCGCGGCCTCGATCCGGAAGGCGTCCTGATCGTCGTCAAAGCAACTCACTTATGCCTTACCATGCGCGATCAGCTGGCCATCGATTCGAATATTATGACGACGGCGGCGTCCGGGTGCCTGAAAGAAGGAACCGATGCCTATAAAGAAGCTTGGAAGCTCGTCATGGAGGAAAAACAAGATGGATAAAATCATGCTCAAAGGACTTCACTTTTGGGGGCACCACGGCTGCTTAGCATCGGAAGCGGAGCTTGGTCAGCCGTTTCATATCGATATATGCCTTGAAACGGACCTGTCACAGGCCGGCGCCTCTGATGACCTTCACCAGACCGTCGACTACAGTGTCGTCTATTCGAGAGTTAAGGACATCGTCGAGAACCGCCGCTATCAGCTTATCGAGCGGCTGGGAACGGTCATTGCCGAAGAGATTCTCGGCTCCTTTCCTCCTGTCGAGGTCGTGACGGTAACCGTCCATAAGCCCCAGGCTCCGATTGGCGGTCTCTTTGACGATGCGGCCGTAGTCCTTGAAAGGCGACGACATGGCTAAATTTTACCTTAGCATCGGCGCCAATCTGGGGAATCGGGAAGAGACGCTGAAACGGGCTGTGGCCCTCCTCGATGCCACGCCTGAAGTAACCGTTAAGACGGTGTCTCCATTTTATGAAACGCCGCCGTGGGGGAAGGAAGATCAGCCGCCCTTTATCAACGGTGCCGTTTTCGTGGAGACGAGTCTTACGGGCCAGAAGCTCCTCGAACGCTGTCTTGCCATTGAACGGCAGCTTGGGCGGGTGCGTCATGAAAAATGGGGTGCCCGAACCATCGATATCGACCTCGTTTACAGCCCGGACGAGGTCTGCCGGACGCCGGAGCTGACCTTGCCCCATCCTTATCTAACACAACGGGCTTTCGTATTGGTCCCCTTGCGGGATCTGGTGCCGGACCTCATCCTCTTTGGCCGGCCGATTGATGACTGGCTCGCTCAGCTGCCAGATACAGACGCTATCAGAAGGAAGGATTAACTATGGAAAAGATACTTATTGCAGATGACGAACAACTTATGCGCCAATTGGTCATTGATTTTTTAAAGCCTGAAGGCTACGAAATTTTAGAAGCTGTTGACGGCAAAGAAGCCCTGGATATCTACGACAAGGAACATCCGGATTTGGTCCTTCTCGACGTCATGATGCCCGGTTACGACGGCTGGACCGTATGCCGTGAAATCCGCCGCGAATCGACGGTTCCCATCATGATGCTGACGGCAAAAGGCGAAGAAATTGACCAACTCTTTGCCTACGATCTCGGAGCTGACGAATACATTACCAAGCCTTTCAGCCCGAAAATTTTAGTAGCTAAGATCAAGGCTCTCTTGCGCCGATCTCAGAACGACTCGGAAACGCAGGAAACCGAAGCCGGTGTCGCCATCGACCGCGATGCCCGCCAGGTCGTCCTCGACGGGAAGAATGTCGATCTCAGCCCGACAGAATACAAGCTTCTCAACTATCTGATGAGCAATACCGGCAAGGCTTTGAGCCGCCGCCAGATCCTCAATCAGGTATGGAATTACGATTACTACGGTGATCTGCGCACCGTCGATACGCACATCAACCGCCTGCGCATTAAACTCGGCGACAAAGGCCGCTACATTCGTACTGTCCGCGGCTACGGATACCGCTACGATTCCAAATGAGACGGAAAGGCTTATTGTCCTTAAAGGTTAAGACCGGTGTCTATGTTGGCTGTTTTTCTATCTTCTTTATCATCGGGCTGATGATGGCTGTCGGCCTTGGCTTTGACCGCTACTACTACTCCATGAAAAAAGAAGCCATGATCGAAGCCAGTCAGAAGATCAGTGCTACCTATCAAAAGAAAAACGGCCCTGACGAACATTCGCTGGACTCACTGAGTCAGTGCTACGGCGTCGATATCCTCATCGTCGACAACAATAAGCTGGTCTATTCCTCGCGGCCGGGACGGCGAGTCCATCTGCCGCCGGAAACCGTTCCCGAAGATCAGGAAATCATCGCCCTTGGCAAGGAAAATGAAGTTCCTGCCGATCGTCCGGAGGGCAAGCCGCCGGTACACATCAAGGAACTCATGGAACTTCTCGACGGCAAGGCACCTGATGAAAGCCTGTTGGGAGCCGTTCATCTTTATAAGGATATGCCTGATTTTGAGTATTTTAACCTCGTCGACCGCATTCAGGATGGTACGTACGTCATCATCAACCAGTCCGTCGCGCCCATGCAGGAAAATATCTATATTGTCCAGCATTTCATCATCGTCTGCGGCATTGTCTGGCTGATCGTGGCCTGCGTCAGTACGTTGTACCTGACTCAGCGCATGACCAAACCCCTCATCGAATTGAAGAACCTGGCCTTCGCCATGGCTCATCTTGATTTTTCCAATAAGTGGAAAGGGAACCTTAGCGATGAAATCGGCGAACTCGGTGAGAGCCTGAATATCCTGTCCAACCAGCTCAATGTCGCCTTGACGGCTCTTCGCCAATCGAATGAAGAGCTGAAAAAACAATTGGACGTAGCCAAAGAGGTCGAGCACATGCGGAAGGCCTTCCTATCGGCCGTGTCCCATGAGCTGAAAACGCCCTTGGCCATTATCCAAGGGTATGCAGAAGGTCTCGATACCCTCGACATCGATGAAGAAACACAGCGTCGGTATTGTTCGGTTATACATAGTGAGACCCAGAAGATGGACAAACTGGTTCGTGATCTGCTCAGCTTATCACGCTTGGAAACGGGTTCCTTCCATCTGGAACAGACGGTCTTCGATTTCAGTGCTCTGGCCGAGGAAAGTCGGGAGCGGTTCTCCAAAGTCATGGAAGACAAGGGAATCCTTGCCAAGATTGATTTGCCTGAGACCATGACCGTTTATGGCGATCCGGAACGAATCGATACGATTTTAACCAATTTCTTAAGCAATGCCATCGATTATACCGATGCCAATCAACATATCCGCCTTTGGGCCGAAGATCTCGGTGAGCGGTACCGAATCTGCGTCTACAATGAAGGCAGTCACATTGATGAAGAGTATCAGCAGCGTATTTGGGAGCCCTTCTATAAGATCGACTCGTCGCGGGCCCGCAGTCCGAAACGCATCTTCGGCGGCCACGGCTTAGGCCTGGGCACGGTGGCGGCCCTGGTGAAGCTCCACGGTGAATCTTATGGCGTGAAGAACGAAAACGGCGGCGTCACTTTCTGGTTTACCCTCCGAAAAGATGCCGATCAAACGCCGGATAACGCATAATAAAAGAACCCCTCTGATTCTGTGCAGCTCATTCGTTAGACCCTAACGAATGAGTTCGGCAGGAGGGCAGAGAGGTTCTTTTTTGTTATGTTAAAAAGAGCGGTTCCCGAGGGTGGGATGGCTGCATTTTTTCAGCGTCAAGTGATCGACGAGGTAGCCGGCTTGTTCGAGGTCGACATCCTCTTTTTGACCGTCGTGTTCAAAGACGCAGAGCGGCCGGTCGGTACCGACTTCGCCACCGGGAAGGTAGATGTATTCGCCCGTTTCGGCGTCGCCGAAGATGATGCCGGCTAAGAGATGTTTTTGGGCTATTTGACTCATGGCAGTGCCTCCTCACCGTCAAATTTGATTTCAAGGAGCTTGCAGTCCCGATAGTCGGCCGACACCAGGTGCAGCAGGGTACCGTTATAGCGGCGGGGGAACATCGTTCCGGGCTGCATACCGTGAAGGTGGCCGAAAACACAGAGGGGCACCTTGTATTTTTCTAAGAGTTCTGTAAAACCGCTGGGTTTCGTCAAGTCGCAGACTGGCGGATAGTGGAGCATGAGAATCGTATGGCCACTGCCTATTTTTTCCGCTTCCTGGAGCGTCCGTTCGACGCGAAGCAGTTCACGGCGGTACGGTTTGGCATCCCGTTCTTCCTGGTAGTGGATGTCGCCCGGGCAGATCCAGCCGTGGGTGCCGCAGATGATCGTGCCATCGTCGAGGATGGCTGTCGAGCCGTAGAGGTAGTGCATATTATTTTCGGCATCCATGCGGTTCAGTTTTCCGGCACTGGCCCACCAGTAGTCGTGGTTGCCGCGGATAATGATTTTTTTGCCCGGCAGGGCGCGGATTTGATCGAGGTCCTCCTGGGCTTCGTCGAGGCGCATGGCCCACGATGTATCGCCGGCAATGAGGACTGTATCGTCATCGGTGACTCTTTCTTTCCAGTCTTCGGCAATGCGCTGCCAGTGATTTTTCCAGCGGGGGCCGAAGACTTCCATCGGCTTTTTTGGCGGATTGCCCGATAAATGTAAGTCACCTATTGCAAATAAACGCATAAATGTATGAGGACCGTCCTTTCTATAGGTCATGCAGCCTGGTCTGCAATTCCTGGATAAAATGCGCCGAATGGCCTCCATTTGCGATTTGTGGAATCATGTAACCGACAAAGAGAGGGTTGGTAAGAAAGCGCGGGATGATTTTGACGTATAAGGCATCGTCATCGGGAAAATCATAGAAAAAGATGTTGTAACTGTCATTAAAGCGGATGAAGGAGTGCATGAAATAGTGGGCTGTCGTCTGCATGCAGCGCACGAATTTTTCGAGTTTTGCCCGGTCCTTTAAGATAAGATTTACTTCGTAAAAGCCGATGATGGGCCGTTTGGACAGGGTGATCGTAAGGCCGTCTTCTTCAAAGATGGTCGGACCGACGAAGTGGAAGGGTTTGATATCTTCGTGATAGTCATAGTCTTTGAAGCCGACAATCTGTGAATGGGGATGGTGAATCGTGCCGCCGGACATATAGCCGTGGTTGCGGTAAAAGACGACCGATTTGAATTTGCCCATCTCCTTGACTTGCTGCCATTTTTCAAGGCCGAATTCGATGAGCTTTTGGGCGTATTCCGGGGGATAGTCGGAGAACTCGCCGTCACAGTCATCGGTTTCGATGATGAGCGTCTGCCATGAGTCCTTGAGGACCGGAAAGGCATTTTCAAGCCAAATCATGTGGCCCCGCTTTTCCATGACATTCTTCAAATGAGCGACGTCACAGAAGGGGCAATACCTTTCGTCGCGATGGACCGTATCGGGCTTCGTCTTACCCAGGTCTAAATTATATTCTAAAATGTGAGATAAGGGATTTTCGTACATACGACCGCTCCTTTTAATGCTTCTTATACATTGTAGCATAGCGAGAGGCAATTTCAAACTGCAATACGACAAAAGGATGCCCGCCAAGCACCGCAATAAGGGCAGTCAAAATGGGGCATCCTTAATTACTTTATTATATGAAATTCCCTAGGTCTTGTCAAATAGGCTTTGTCTGAAAAAAATATGAAAAATAGCGAAAATGGTGTGACTAAAACTAGAGTAATGTGGTATCATATAGAATTGAAGATTGATAAAATCAAGCATGGACTTCCATGTTTTTCACTCCATAACCGCCCTTTCAGGCATGTTATGAAAGGAATTCAATAGATGATGTGTAAAGGGGGAACTGTACATGAGTCTTCATATTGCCGCCCGCGACGGTGAAATCGCCGATCGCATCTTGCTTCCCGGCGATCCGCTGCGTGCGAAATATATTGCTGAAAATTTTTTAGAGGACACCTTCTGCTATACCCGAATCCGCAATATCCTCGGCTATACCGGAACCTATAAGGGCGTCCGCCTGTCGGTCCAAGGGACGGGCATGGGGATTCCTTCTATTTCTATTTACGCTACGGAATTGATGCGCGACTACGGCGTGAAAAAGCTGATCCGCGTCGGTACCTGCGAGGCTATGCGCCGTGACATCAAACTTCGCGACGTCATCATGGCCCAAGGGGCGACGACGGATTCGTCGATCATTCGCAACATTTTCGGCGGCTCGATCAATTATGCGCCCTTAGCCGACTTTACTCTCTTATGCCAGGCTTATGGCCAGGCAGCGGCTCTTGGCGTCCCGGCCCGGGTCGGCAACGTCGTCTCTGTCGACCGTTTTTACGATGAAGAAATCGATAACGAAAAACTGACCCAGTACGGCATCATGGCCGTCGAAATGGAAACGGCCGGTCTCTATACGGCAGCGGCCAAGTTTGGCGCCAAGGCACTGGGGTTGTTTACCGTCAGCGACCACTTATTGACCGGAGACGCCTGCACGCCGGAAGAACGGCAGACGTCTTTTGATGATATGATCCAGATTGCATTAGAAACGGCGATTTTGGAATGAGGTACCTATGAAAGTAAAAGAATTACGAGTGATTGACAGCCATTTTCATTTTTGCGATTTCCCCGGTTTCGACCAGGTCGCCCTGGCTGCCGGCTATACCAATACGGAAGAATCGCTGCATCAGGCCTTTATCGAAAATAACGTCGTCCACGGCGTCGTCATGAGCAATAAGACCTTGGATGCTAAAAAACATAACTATCCCGATTACATGAGCTACTGCATCGGCATCGACAGCCTGACCGGAAAAGATGACATGGACAGCATTGCCGCCAATGTCGAAGAAAACTTAAAGAAAAGTCAGTGCTGCGGCATCAAGCTCTATCCGGGCTACAGCCATATCTACGTTTACGATAAGTGGTATGACCCGATTTATGAATTGGCCGAAAAGTATGATAAGCCCGTCGCCATTCATACGGGGCTGACGGCAACGGCCAATGCCCTGTTGAAATACAGCCATCCCCTGACACTCGACGAAGCGGCCGTGCGCCATCCCAACGTTCAGCTCGTCATGTGCCACTTCGGCAATCCCTTTTTGCAGGATGCCATTGCCGTCTTAGAAAAGAATCACAACGTCGCTGTCGATCTGTCGGGCCTCCTCGAAGGCAAGGTGCCCGATATGATGGCCTTCCTGCGCAGTAAGCGGGGCTATATTTCCATGCTCCGGGATTGGCTCAAGTATCTCGGCGCCTATGACCGGGTCATGTATGGGACGGACTGGCCCCTGGCCAATGTTAACGACTACATTTCATTTGTAAAAGGTTTCATCCCTGAAGCTTACTGGGATGACGTATTATTTAATAACGCCAACCGCATCTACAAGCTGGGCTTATAAGCCCTTTGATGCACGATAAGGGAGGAAATTGTTTGTATACTGTAACCAAGCGGCTGGAAGTCTCCGCATCTCACCATTTAGTCCTCGACTACGCCAGTAAGTGTGAAAATCTCCATGGCCACAACTGGATCATCCATGTGACCTGTCAGGCCGAAGAACTCGATCACAACGGCATGGTCGTCGACTTCAAAAAGATTAAAGAACTGGTCCACCACAAGATGGATCATCAGAATTTAAACGACGTCTTTGATTTCAATCCGACGGCAGAAAACATTGCCAAGTGGATTTGTGACACTGTACCGCATTGCGTCCGGGCCGAGGTCCAGGAAAGCGAAGGGAACGTGGCTGTCTATGAAGTATAGTCTCTGCGTCAATGAGATTTTCGACAGCATTGACGGGGAAGGGAAGAAGGCCGGTCAGCTGGCCACCTTCATCCGCCTCTGCGGCTGTAACCTGCGCTGTTCTTACTGTGATACGACCTATGCCTTTACGGAAGGCAAGGACATGGACGTCGATGACATCGTAAAGCAGGTGTCGTACCCCAACGTTACCCTGACCGGTGGGGAACCGCTCTGTCAGGACGTCCATGCTCTGTTGGCGGCCCTAAAAGGCCACAGCGTCAATATCGAAACAAATGGCAGCGTCGACATCGAGCCTTACTTCAAATACGACCATGTCTGGTTTACCGTCGACTATAAGAGCCTGTCGTCGGTCATGGCCGGCCGGATGCTGGAGGAGAATTTTGAAAAGCTCCGTCCTCAGGACGTCCTGAAGTTCGTCGTCGGCGATGAAGCCGACCTCAACCAGGCCCTGGCCGTCTATGAACGCTATCAGCCGAAGTGTGCCGTCTACGTCGGTGCCGTCTTCGGAGAGATTGAGCCGGCGCAGATTGTCGACTTTATGAAGGAACATGAACTGACGGACTGGCACCTCCAGGTCCAGCTCCACAAAATCATTTGGGATCCTCAATTGCGAGGAGTATAACCCGAGAAACGACGAAACGCCGTTATCCGCAGAGCTGCGGGTAACGGCGTTTTTTAAAGATGGCCCGGTCATCTTCCAGCATGTGCTGGAAACAAAATAAGGTAGCGTCCGTATCGGTCAGGCTGTCGTGCCAACTGCGGCGGCTGTCATAGCCGTAATAGGCGGCACAGTTTCGAAGCTTGGTATAGGTAATGGTCTTCGTTTCCTTATAATGGATGAGGGAGAAGGCTTCGGCCAGATCGAGGTAGATATCGCGGTCGGGCAGGACGACGCCCGATTCATAGAGGCGCTCGATATCGTTAAAGGTACCGTAGCCGACGATGAGGTCTGCGTCCATGAAAAGACGGCTGACTTCATCGGCCCAGAGGATGAAGGGATCTTCGTGGGCCACTTGTTCCGGCGTAATGTGATTGACTTCCATCGCTTCGTCCCATCGCTCCGTATGGATGGGCCTGAAATAGCGGTTCAAGAGAACCTGACCGAAACCGTTCATGATGGAAAGCTGAATGATTTCGGCGTCTGCCGTAAGTCCTGTCGTCTCTAAGTCGAGGGTCAGGATGCGGGCCGGGTCGAGCGTCCGGATCGTTTTTTTGATGGCCGGCGACAGGCGGATGCTTTGTCGGCGGGCCTTTTCTTTTTTGGACAGCATCTTTTTCATGGAAAAACCTCCTTTCTTCACAATACTGTATTATATGAAGAAAGGAGGTTTTTGTCAATTTATGATAGGAAATGAGCGGGCGGAGTATTATTCGTAATAGCCGTTCGGTTTTTCCGAGAAGTTGATGAGGATGTTCTTGGTCTGCATGTAGTGGTACATCGTCGATCTATCCGTTTCACGGCCGATACCGGAGAGCTTGTAGCCGCCGAAGGGAGCGCCGGCCGGCAGGGCATTATAGGTGTTGACCCACATACGGCCCGTCTGTACGCCTTTCGCTACGCGCAGAGCACGGTTGATGTCGCGGGTCCATACGGCGCCGCCGAGACCGTAGATGCTGTCATTGGCCATATCGATGACTTCTTCTTCCGTATCGAAGGGGATGATGACGACGACGGGCCCGAAGATTTCTTCCTGGGCGATGCGCATGTCGTTCTTGGCGTCAGCGAAGATGGTCGGACGGATGAAGTTGCCCTTTTCGAGGCCGTCAGTGGTGATCTTTTCACCGCCGCATACCAGGCGAGCTCCTTCTTTTTTGCCGATTTCGATGTAGCTCAAGATCTTTTCGAGCTGACGTTCGTCGACCTGAGCGCCCATCTGCGTTTCTTTCAGCCAAGGCAGGCCGACTTTGACGCGGTTGAAGCGTTCAGCCAGTTCGTTTACGAATTTGTCGTAAATGCTGCGCTGTACGAAGATACGGGAACCGGCGCTGCAGACCTGGCCCTGGTTGAAGAGGATGCCGAATTCGGCGCCTTCCATAGCCATGTCCCATTTGCAGTCTTCGAAGAAGAGGTTGGCCGATTTGCCGCCCAGTTCAAGGGTAGCCGGAATCAATTTTTCCTGAGCTGCTTTGTAGACGTCGCGGCCGATTTCCGTCGAACCTGTAAAGGCCAGTTTCTGGATGTCCGGATGGTCGAGGAGATACTGGCCGGAGCGAGATCCCTTACCGGTAATGATGTTGACGACACCGGCAGGCAGGACGCCTTCTAAGAGGTGCATCAATTCGAGGAGGCTGAGAGATGTCGAGCTCGACGGTTTGAGGACGATCGTGCAGCCGGCAGCTAAGGCCGGAGCCAGTTTCCAAGCACCCATGAGGAAGGGGAAGTTCCAAGGGATGACCTGGCCGACGACACCAATCGGTTCATGGATGACGATACTCATCATGTTTTCATCGAGGCTCGAAACACGGCCTTCTTCGTCGCGGAGGACGGCGGCGAAGTAACGGAAGTGGTCGGCACTGTAAGGAATGTCGATGTTTCTCGTTTCACGAATCGGTTTGCCGTTGTCGAGGGATTCGATGAGAGCTAATTTATCGGCGTTCTGGTCGATAACATCAGCGATTTTCAAGAGGATATTCTGACGGTCGATGGGGGATACTTTTTTCCAAGCCGGGAAAGCAGCTTCGGCGGCGCGGACGGCAGCGTCGACATCTTCTTTCGTAGCTTCGGCGCAAACCGATAATTGTTCACCGTTAGAAGGATTGAAGGCTTTGAAGGTTGCGCCGTCGCTGGCGGGAACCCATTTGCCGTTAATATAGAGGTCGTAAGATGAGCGAATAGCATTTTCCATGAATTAACACTCCCTTTTCGTATAATTTTAAAATTTAAGTAAAAGTTGTTCTTTGTTATTGCTAAATGCATTATAGCATAAGTGTACGAAAATGGTCAATATTGTGCTAAAAAGAACATAGTGCAAAATGGTTTATGTTTGCAAATCTTATTAAAGCACGCTAAAATAGATAGCGTACACAATAAGTAGAGATTTCAGGAGTATAGCTAATGTATAAATACGTCTTATTTGACCTCGACGGAACCTTGACTGATTCCAAAGAAGGTATCATTAATTCGGTGGCCTATGCCTTAGAAAAGATGGGCATTTCTTCCGAAGGGCGCCTCGATCCCCACGTCATCGTCGGTCCGCCGCTCTTGGACACCTTTGAAGGCTACTACGGTTTTGAGCCGGAAAAGGCCCGTCAGGCCTATTCCTTCTTTCAGGAACGATACAGCACGATCGGCAAGTTTGAAAACCGTGCCTTTGAAGGCATCGTCCCTTTATTAAAGACATTAAAGGAGAAGGGCATCCGTTCTTTTGTGGCGACGTCGAAGCCCCAGGTCCACGCCGAAGCGATTTGTGAAAAGTTCGGACTGGCTCCGTACTTAGAAGCCATTGCCGGTCCTGCCGTCGGCGGCACTGATTCCAAGGCCGACATCATGGCCCGGATTTTAAAGGGTATCGGCCCCGTTGAAAAAGGGGAAGCCGTCATGGTAGGCGACCGTAAATTCGACATCATCGGCGCCCATGAACTGGGCCTTCCCGTCATCTATGCCGGATACGGCTACGGTAATGCTGCCGAACGAAAAGAGTACGGCCCCGACTATATTGCCGATACCGTAGAAGAATTGGGCCGGATACTGCTCGCTGACTGAATGATCCACGGCGATGGCCTTAGTGGCAGTGCCTTATAAATATATACTGATTATATATACGTTATATTATTTAAAACATTATGATGATAAGGAGCGTTTTTATGAAGTTACAAGAAAAACAGAAGATTCACGGCTTTTCCGTTGAGCGTTCGCAGTACGTTTCGGAACTCCACAGCCAGGCTTATGAACTGCACCACGACCAGTCCGGTGCCCGCCTGCTTTACATCGAAAATGATGACGACAATAAGGTCTTTTCCATCTCCTTTCGAACGACGCCGTCGGACAGCACCGGTGTGCCCCATATCTGCGAGCACTCTGTTCTTTGCGGCTCCCGGAAATTCCCTTTGAAGGAACCCTTCGTCGAACTGGTCAAAGGCTCGCTCAACACCTTCCTCAACGCCATGACCTTCCCCGATAAGACCATGTATCCCGTCGCCAGCCGTAATGCGGCCGACTTCAAGAACTTGATGGACGTCTACCTGGATGCGGTCTTCTTCCCGAATATGCTGAAGGACAAACAGGTCCTGATGCAGGAAGGCTGGCATTACCACCTTGATTCGGCCGACAGCGACCTCATTTACCGCGGTGTCGTCTATAATGAAATGAAAGGTGTCTTTTCGTCGCCGGACTCTCAGCTCGAACGGCACGTCATGGAAAACCTCTTCCCCGATACGACCTATGGCGTTGAATCGGGCGGCGATCCTGACGATATCCCTAACCTGACCCAGGAAGACTTCGTCAAATTCCACGGCACGTACTACCATCCGGCCAACAGCTATATCTTCCTCTACGGCGACATGGACATCGACCAGACCCTGGCCTTCATCGATGGGGAATACTTGAGCAAATTCCGGCTCCAGGACGTCGATTCGACCATTGGCCGTCAGGCCTTCCCGGGCAGCGCCGTAAAGTCCTATCCCTATGGCATTGCCTCCGGGGAAAAGACGGAACACAAGACCCTGCACAGCCTGACCTACGTCATCGACCAGGCCCTCGACCCGACGGTGGCCCTGGCTTTTAAAGTCCTGACTTATGTCCTTCTCCAGTCGCCGGCTGCGCCTCTTAAGAAGGCGCTCGTCGACGCCGGTCTTGGGAAGGACATTTCCGGGGACTTCCAGGACGGCATCCTCCAGCCCTTGTGGAGCATCTCTGTCAACGGCTCTGACCCGGATAGGCAGGATAAAATCATGCCTATCGTCACCGACGTTTTGCGCCGCATGGTCAAAGACGGTCTCGACAAGACGCTTTTGACCGGGGCCTTGAACCGGACGGAATTCACCCTCCGTGAAGCCGATTTTGCCGGCCGTCCTAAGGGCCTTATCTATGCCATCCGCTGCATGGATACCTGGCTCTATGACCTCGATCCCTTAGACGCCTTGTCCTATGAAAAATCCCTCGACGTCCTCCGTAAAGGCATTGACACTGGTTACTTTGAAGACTTGATCCAGCGTTACATCCTCGATAATGCCTACTACGCATTGGTATCGCTGGTACCGGAACCGGGCCTGACGGAAAAACACGATAAAGCCTTAGCCGAAAAACTGGCAGCCTATAAAGCGTCCCTTACGAAAGACGAAATCGATGCCATCGTCGCCGAATCGGAAGCGTTGAAACAGCGCCAGGCGACGCCCGATTCGCCGGAAGCCCTGGAATCGATTCCGACCTTATCCCGCGATGATCTTGAAAAGAAAATCGATACGGTGGTCATGCATGAAGAACAGCTCGGCGACGTGACCTTGTGCCATGTACCGGACAACACGAACGGCATTACCTACGTCAATGCCTACTTCGACCTCCACGGCCTGACGCGGGAAGAAATTTCCTACGCCTATCTTTTGAGCGACATCCTCGGTGACATCGACACCAAGTCCCATACGTACGGCGAACTGGCGTCCCTCATCGATCTCTACACCGGCGGCATCGGCTACAGTGTGTCGGCCTATTCCAATCGTTTGGACAACAGCGATTATACGCCCGTATTCCGGATTAAAGCCAAGGGCTTGGCCCTTAACTTCGAAAAATTAATCGATCTCTTGCGGGAAATCTCCTTGGAAACGGTCTTTACCAACCAGGACCGATTGATCGAACTGGTCGACGAAATCAAGGCCGGCTGGGATATGGATACCTTCCGCCGCGGCCATACGATTGTCATGCACCGCGTCCTGTCCTACGTATCGCCGGTCGAAGCGTTCTGCGATGCCGGAGAATTCTCGTACTATGAATTCATCACGGACATTGCCAAGCGCATCAAGACCGATGCCGATGAAATCGGTGGGAAACTGACGGCCCTCATGGAAAAAATCTTCAGCCGCTCAGCACTGACCTTAGAAATGACGGCCAGTGACAGTGATTGGGACGGTGCTAAAGCCAGTGTGGCTCGCTGGACAGAAGCCCTGCCGCAGGGAGAAAAGCGGACCGGTCTTTGCGACTTCGGCCTTACGGCGAAGAACGAAGGCATCATGACCAGCGGCACCGTTCAGTACGTCGCCAAAGGCGGCAACTTCCGCGGCCACGGCTACGACTATACCGGGGCGCTGATGGTCCTTGATACGATTCTCCAGTACGGCTATTTATGGACCAAGGTTCGCGTTCAGGGAGGGGCCTACGGTGCTTTCACTCGTTTCTATGACAACGGCGACATGGTATTTTGCTCCTACCGCGATCCGAATCTGCGTTCCAGCGTCGAAGCCTATGACGGCTTGGCGGACTACTTAAAGACCTTTGACGTATCGGACCGGGAAATGACGAAATACGTCATCGGTACGCTGAGCCGAATCGATGTGCCTTTGACGCCGTCCCTTCGCGGTGAAAAAGCCATGACCCGTTACTTTACGGGGACGACGGACGAAGTCGCCCAGGCTCGCCGCGATCAGCTCCTGGCGACGACGGCAGCCGATATTAAGGCCCTTTCTCCGCTCATCGAAGCGGTCATGAAGGATGGTAACCTGTGCGTCATGGGCAGTGAAGCGACGATTCGCCAGGAAAAAGACCTGTTTACGAACCTCGTTTCCCTTCCCGACTAAAGGGGGGGCTTCCATGCGAGGGCGATTTGCTCCGAGCCCGACAGGATATATCCACCTCGGCAACGTCTGGTCGGCCTTTTTGGCCTGGCTCCAAGTGCGTCAGGCCGGAGGCACCTTGGTCCTGCGGATTGAAGATATTGATGAGCAGCGATCCAAGGCTGTTTACACCAAGGCCCTCATGGAAGACCTTTCCTGGCTGGGCCTTGCCTGGGACGAAGGCCCCGATGTGGGAGGCCTTTACGGTCCTTACGTCCAGCAGGAACGCTACGATCGCTATGACGAGGCCTTGGACGTCCTGCGGGAAAAGAGACTCCTTTATCCCTGCTACTGCAGCCGGACGCGGCTTCAGGCCATTGGGGCCCCTCATGCCGGCGAACATACCGTGTACGACGGCCATTGTTACGGCCTCGGTGAAGCCGAACGTCGCCGCATGACCAAGAAACCGTCGTGGCGCATCCATGTACCGGACGAAACCGTTTACTTTACCGACTCCGTTTACGGCCGGCAGGAAGACTATCTGCCTCACTGCTGTGGTGACTTCGTCGTCCGCCGGGCCGATGACATGTATGCCTACCAGTTGGCTGTTTCCGTCGATGACGGGGCCATGGCCATCACCCACGTCCTTCGTGGTGAAGACTTGCTGTCGTCGACGGCCCAGCAGATTTGGCTCATGAAGATTTTAGGCTACGACGCGCCTCACTATACCCACGTGCCGATGCTCATCGACGGCGATGGGAACCGCCTGTCGAAACGACAAAAAGGCATTACCGTCCGCGCCCTGCGGGACGACGGTGTCGATGCCGAGACGATTTTGTCCTACCTGGCCTATGCCGGCGGCTTGGTTCCGGAACGGCGCCGCTACAGCCGGGCTGAATTAGTGGTCCTTTGTGATTTTAAAAAAATGCATACAGATCCGATTGTTATTACCGGAACGATGAAGTAAATCGGTTTACTAAACGATATATTAAAAAAGTAGGCTGTCGCCAGTGCGACGGCTTATTTTTTTTTTCCCATTCTTTGTCAACATTATTGTCACAGAGTGTGTAAATGTGGTAGAATGTGGAGGAGAGTGAAAGGAGTGACGCGCCTAATGTTTATGGGAGAATACGAACATACAATCGACGCTAAAGGTCGCGTCATTTTGCCTGTCAAATTTCGGGATGAACTCGGGCCAACCTTCATCGTTACCCGAGGTTTGGAAGGCTGCCTTTCCGTTTACACGATGGAAGCATGGATGCGCTTTGCCGGAAGTTTAAAACAGCTGAAGGCATCGAAGGAAAACGTCCGTGCCTTCCAGCGGTTCGTCTTTGGCAGTGCTGCTGAAGTCGAATTCGATAAGCAAGGTCGTATCCTTATTCCGGCTACTTTGCGGGCCTATGCGAAACTGGTTAAGGATGTGACCGTTCTGGGGACAGGAGACAAGGTCGAAATTTGGAGTAAAGACGCATATGAAGCCTATGTTGCCAAGACTGTTCCGGCCATGGAAGAAATCGCCGAAAGCCTCGACGATTTCCTGAACCTGGACTTTTAGGAGGAATTATGGATTTTCACCACGTCAGTGTTCTTCGTAAGGAAACCATAGCCAATTTAATAACCGATACCAGCGGCGTTTACGTCGACTGTACCCTCGGCGGCGGCGGCCACTCCAAGGCCTTAGCCGATCAGCTGACGGGTGCGGCGACGATTATCGGTCTCGACCAGGACCGGGACGCCATTGCAGCGGCAACGGAACGCCTCTCTGATACGCCGTGCCGACATATTCTCGTGCAGCGCAATTTCAGGTATATATCGGAAGTCCTTGACGAACTTCACATCGATGCCGTCGACGGCATCATGTTTGATCTCGGCGTATCGAGCTATCAACTGGATACACCGGACCGGGGATTTTCTTATATGCAGGACGGGCCCCTCGACATGCGCATGGACCGCAGCCAGGGGCGCAGCGCTTACGACGTCGTAAACGGTTACAGCGAAGCCGACTTGTACCGTATCATCAAAGATTATGGGGAAGAACGATGGGCTAAGCGCATTGCCGAATTCATCGTGAAAGAACGTCAGGAAAAACCCTTGGAACGGACGGAAGAACTGGTTCACGTTATTAAAAAGGCCATCCCGGCCGGCGCTCGTAAGGACGGGCCGCACCCGGCGAAGCGAACGTTTCAGGCCATCCGAATCGAAGTCAATGACGAATTGGGAATCTTAAAGGATTCCTTGGAACATGCCGCTCAGCGTTTAAAGCGCGGAGGACGTTTGTGTGTCATTACCTTCCATTCACTGGAGGATCGTATTGCAAAACAGACGCTGCGTCTTTTGGCGACCGATTGTATCTGTCCGCCCGATATGCCGGTTTGCACCTGCCATCATCAGGCCATCCTAAAAGTAAAGCGACAACCCATTTTACCGTCGCCGGAGGAACTGGATTTGAATCCGAGGGCCCGCAGTGCAAAACTTCGCGTCGGTATCCGTAAATGAAGGAGCCAAGCTAATGATTATTGAAATGGATGTGTTGCGTATGCTGGCAAGGAAAGTCGGAAATTTACATGAAGAAAGAAGCGTTCCCCTGTGGAGGTCAGCTGCGGTACAGGCTGTCCAGCAGGGTGCCGTATATGTTCTGGTTCCCATTGGAATGATCGCAGCGATTGCCATCGCTTCTAATCTTATTACGTCTTGGACGTATCAGCAGAGTGGCGAACTCATGGAATTAAAACTTCAAGCACAGCAGTTACAACGTGAAAATGAGCAGTTACGGGTCCAAATTTCCAAATTGGAAACGCCGGAACGAATTTATACGACGGCGACGAAACAGCTGGGAATGGTGGCACCGTCACGTATTCTCTATGGGAATCAAAGCGATCAGACCGCAAAGGGGAACCGTCGATAATTGCTTAAATGAGAGGTCGACGCACTTTTGTGCGACGACCTCATTGTTATTTATCCGATAAAGCTGTACAATGTAGAACAGTACAATGAAATGAACCGTCAAGGAGGTTCTATAATAATGACAAAAACAATAGGTGAACTTTGCAAACAACTTAAAGGAATTTATAATCTCAGCGGCAGTGCCGATACGGTAGTTACCGGCATTTCTTCGGACTCCCGGGACATCGAAGCGGGCTACTTATTCGTCTGCATTTCCGGCGCTCATGTCGACGGGGCTGCTTTTGCAGCGCAGGCTGTCGAAAAAGGGGCCGTCGCCGTTTTGACGACGAAACACCTCGACCTGCCGTCGAAAACGGTCCAGATCCAGGTCCCCGATATCCACCATGCCTTAGAAGACATGGTCCCTTTCT
Organism: Megasphaera sp. DISK 18; assembly: GCF_001682955.1. Classification (NCBI taxonomy): domain Bacteria; kingdom Bacillati; phylum Bacillota; class Negativicutes; order Veillonellales; family Veillonellaceae; genus Megasphaera; species Megasphaera sp. DISK 18. Next base: position 2,067 of record NZ_LUGJ01000041.1, on the reverse strand, counting down.
TTTACGACTATCCCGGCAAAAAGATGCGCATGATCGGCGTCACCGGTACCAACGGCAAGACGACGACGACCCACATCATTGCCCATATCCTGCGTTCTGCCGGTCATCATGTCGGCGTCATCGGCACGATTCACGCCCTTATCGACGATGAAGAACTGCCCATTCACAACACGACGCCGGACGTCGTCGAACTCCAGCGCTTTTTGGCCCTGATGTATGAAAAGGGCATGACCCATGTCGTCATGGAAGTGTCCAGCCACGCCTTGGCCTTAGACCGCGTCGCCGGTATCGAATACGATACGGCCGTCTTTACCAATCTTACTCAGGACCATCTCGATTTCCATAAGACCATGGAAAATTACGTCGCCGCGAAAGCCAAGCTCTTCCAGAGCCTGACCGCTGCCGACCATGTCAAAGACAATAAAACGGCTATCGTAAACGTCGACGATCCCTGGTCCAAACAGATTCTCGATGCCTGCCACTGCCAGGTTTTGACCTATGGCGTCGAAAAAGAAGCTGATCTTAAAGGATCGAATTTAAATGTCGAACTGAAACGCTCGTCCTTCGACGTCGTCGGTCCTTTTGTCAATGTCCATCTCAATATGAACATTACCGGCCTGTTCAACGTTTACAATACACTGGCTGCTATCGGTGCGGCCCATGCTGAAGGCATCGACGAAGCCACTATTGACAAGGCCATTCAGACTTTCCACTCCGTAGCCGGCCGTTTTGAACTCGTCGAAGCCGGCCAGCCCTTTGCTATCGTCGTCGACTATTCCCATACGCCGGACAGCCTCGAAAAGGCCTTGGAAACGGCACGGGCCATGAACCCAAACCACGTCATTGCCGTCTTTGGATGCGGTGGTGACCGCGACCGGACCAAGCGCCCCATCATGGGCCGCATCGGCGCAGAACTTGCCGATATTCCCATCGTCACTTCGGATAACCCGCGTTCGGAAAACCCCGATGCCATCGTAGCAGAAGTCGAAGAAGGCGTTAAACAGGGGCTTAAGGCGGGACAGCATCATGAAGTCATCGTCAACCGTCGCGAAGCCATTTATCGCGCCGTCGAACTGGCACAAGAAAATGACATCATCGTCATTGCCGGTAAGGGGCATGAAACGTATCAGATCTTAAATGACGGTACGATTCACTTTGACGACCGCGAAGAAGCCCGCAATGCCGTTCGCGACCTGCATCGAGGAGATAAATAATGGCTGATTTTACCAGTGAAGAAGTACAGAAAGCGACGGGAGCCCGTCTGCTCTCTTCTATAGAGAGCGTGCTTTTTCATGACGTTTGCACCGATACCCGGGCGGTGGAAAAGGGCTCCCTTTTCGTCGCCTTCAAGGGGACCTCTTTTGACGGTCATGACTTCGTCTTAAAGGCCCTCTCTTCGGGCGCGGCCGGTGCCGTCGTCTCTGAACTGCGGCCGGAATACAAGGGGGCTGCGGTACCGATTTTCGTCGTTTCTGATACGCTGAAAGCTTATCAGGATTTAGCCCGTTTTCACCGCCGCCGTTTTTCCATCCCCGTCATTGCCGTAACCGGCTCGGTAGGGAAGACGTCGACGCGCAATATGATTGCCGCCGTCTTGAGTGAAAAATATAAGGTATTGCAGACGGAAAAGAATTATAATAATGAAATCGGACTGCCTAAGACCCTGTTACAGTTAACGGCTGACCACGAAGCCTGCGTCGTCGAAATGGGCATGCGCGGCCTCGGGCAGATTGCCGAACTGGTCGATATCGGCGAGCCGACCATCGGTGTCGTCACCAACGTCGGCAAGAGCCATATCGAACTCTTAGGTTCTCAGGAAAATATTGCCAAGGCCAAGTCTGAATTGGTTCAAGGCCTCGATGCCAAAGGAACGGCCATCTTAAATGGTGACGATCCTTTTGTCGCACCGATGAAGGATCTCTGCCAAGGTCGGTCTGTCCTCTACGGGACCGATGATTCGGCTCAAATCCGGGCCGAGAATATCGTCTGTGACGAAAAAGGGGTTCGCTTTACCTGCCGCTGCTTCGACCGTACCTTTGATGTTTCCGTTCCGGTCATTGGCCGCCA
>NZ_LUGJ01000040.1:0-25777 GCF_001682955.1 Megasphaera sp. DISK 18 | reverse complement strand
TGGCAGTGTTGGATATGTCTTATTTTATATAAAACAAGGGGTCTTGTGAACAGGAGTGTCCACAAGACCCCAACATTTATTATAGAACCTCATTTCCGGCGCCGATGAGTTCATCAACTTCGGCAGTACCCGTGAAATCACGGCCTACATGGAAGGCTCGAATCAGACCGCAGAAACCAAGATCCTCTTGCAAACGATGCGCGATTTTACCAATGCCGTGCGCATCTGCCGGACCGGAAAAATTGCGCCCTTGGCAGGCGAACTCCAAGAAGCCTTGCAAAACTTCGAGCGAGCCGGTGCCGTTTCCCTGCAGGAAAAGATTTTTCTGCGCATCTTAGCCATCTTTAAAATGGAATACGGATCCCTCCTGAAAAAAGATTTCATCAAACTCGATATCATTCGCTGGTGCGTCGAAAAAGGATACCTCCAGCAAGCCATGACCTTGTGCAGCGAATGGATTCCCGAAGCCATCGTCGACGCTCAGATTTTTACGCCTATCCGCCCCGTGATCCGGGAAGAATGTGAGCGACGGAAGCGGGACTATCAGAGCTGGCAGCATTATTTCATCAATACCTATACGCCGACGAACTCGCGCCGGAAGAATTCACCTCCCAGTGAAGAAGATGATTTGCGTAAGGTTATCTTGCGGTTTAGACAGAATGACAAGATGAACCGTATTGCCAAGCAATATCCTGAAGCGACGGCTAAATTAAAGCCCCTGTTGGATGACCTGTTTATTGCATCGAAGGTACTGGCAGATATGAAAAAAACAGGTATCGACGCCTTAGCGGTAAAGAAAATTTGCCCTAGAACGTATGATATTCTCCATTTTATGTATACCAAAGATGTGAATGCATCGTCCCAACTATCGGAGACGGACTATTTCAAGCGCCGCAAGTTGGAGCGTATCTGCAACTACTTAGCCTACGCACCGTCTGACGTGCTCCTCAAGCTGATACCGGCTGAAGCGGTACCGACGGAAGACGTCGAAAAGAACATTCCCGTTCCTATCGGACAAGTACCGAGACTATATTCCTCCGAGGCTGCCTGGAATATCCGACAGAAACAGTATCTGCGAATGATCGCTTACGGCATCGTTCAATATCGACAGCCGACGAAAGGGGCCTTAGAGATTCTGCACGATTACTTTAAAATCCGGGCAGAGCGAAACAATATCAATCACGCCAATGCCGAAGATACGATGTCGACGCAGGAAGTCAAAAATTTAGTATCGAACCTACTGCAGAGACTGGAAAATCATCTTTCGCCTAGGGGATGAATTCCCAGTGTGAAAGGGGCTTTGACCAATTGACAAGATAAGTCAAAAAAAAGTATACTAAATATAAATAAGGGTAATACGTTAGCCGAAAGAAAACCGATTTTGGGGCGAAAACCCCGGGAGGTTTGAAAATTTCAAAAACGGCTATAAATGGCGTAACTAAGGGAAAAAACGACACTGCCCAAATTTTATTTTTCACCCGGGTCCCCGAAAAAGGGGAAAAAAGCCCGAGGTTTGAAAAAATCGCCTGTGAGCCCAGTCAGGGAGCGGGTACTGAGGGACAGAGTCGTATTACCCAAATCCCCGTAAGGGGACTGAAACGACGTTAATCTTGAGTATTGGCGAATCAATCAGGAAACGGTCGTATTACCCAAATCCCCGTAAGGGGACTGAAACCTAGGCGTCTTGTTCGCGCATGAAAGGAGGTGATCCATCAGTCGTATTACCCAAATCCCCGTAAGGGGACTGAAACACAGGAGGTTTATTATGACTACATTATTTAATCGCGTCGTATTACCCAAATCCCCGTAAGGGGACTGAAACTGACGGCAAAGAACGCCGACGGAAGCTTTGACGTCGGAAGTCGTATTACCCAAATCCCCGTAAGGGGACTGAAACCGTACATATCTAAGCTTGTACGCTTCTTTTTCGGCGAGGTCGTATTACCCAAATCCCCGTAAGGGGACTGAAACGCGATAAACAGAATCCTTTCCTCGATCTTTACCGCTAGAGTCGTATTACCCAAATCCCCGTAAGGGGACTGAAACAAACAACGATAGAAATAGAAACGATAGAGAGGATAGCTGCGTCGTATTACCCAAATCCCCGTAAGGGGACTGAAACGTTGGCTTAAATACGCTAGTTATCTTACTTTATTAGGTCGTATTACCCAAATCACCGTAAGGGGACTGAAATGACTAATGCATCATCTTCATCAGCTACGTTTTGTAGTCGTATTACTCGAATCCCCGTAAGGGGACTGAAACCGCATAACAAGTTTAACCAGCAATACTAATAACGCCCGTCGTATTACCCAAATCCTCGGAACTAGATTTCTTTTTGGAAAAAAGGAGTTTGTGCCATAGGGGGACTGAAACCTCCGGAGAGACTATTTGCTTAATACGTACAAGAGCAGTTGTATTACCAAAATCCCCGTAAGGGGTCTGACAGGATAAGTGAAAACTTGTCCTGATTTTTTTATGTTTTTTTCAAGGTCATGGAGGTGGTACTATCGATGCGGTATCTTATTTGCTATGACATTGCGGATACGAAGCTTCGTACCCAAGGTCGCCAAGTATTTAGAAGGCTTTGCTTTCCGTATCCAGTACAGTGTTTTTATGTGCGAAAACACGGAGAAGGGTATGGCCGAAGTCCATAAGCGCCTCATTGTCTTGACACACGACGCTTCCAAGAAAACGATTCTTATCGTTCCCCTGTGCCGGAGCTGCGAAAGTAAGATGAAGACCATCGGAACGGCCATTGAAAGTGAAACGTATTGTATCATTGCCTGAAAGAAGGGATGTCATGAGTGTCCTCTACTTGCTCTCGTCCGGCAGTTACTTGCGGAAAATCAGAGATCGCCTGCTCATCGGCGGTGCCGATGGAAGTCATAAGAGCCTGCCCATTCAAAACATCGAGCAAATCGTCGTCAACAAGGGCGGCAAGATTACGTCAGAAGCTGTCTATGCCTTGTTAGAACATCGGATTCCCATCATTTACGTTGACTTCCGGGGACACGTTGTCGGTGTCTTAGGAAATCTGCCCTGCAGTTTGCAGCGGAGTTTCTGTCAAATGCAGTATTTTTCTCAAGAGCCGCAGCAGATTTTACTGGTTCGCAGCGTCTTGTCCGTAAAATTGGAAAATCAGCAAGCTCTCTTGAAGAGTTATGCGAAATCAAAGTATCATGATGATTTATTGAAATTAGCCAAGCAAATCGCCCGTTATGCCAAAAGAATTTCCCAAACAAATGACATTGAAGTGCTGCGCGGTCTTGAGGGAATTGCTTCGCGAACGTATTTTCAAGGCGTGCCCTTTATGATCGATACTGATATTTGGCCTTGGAACGGGAGAAATCGCCGCCCGCCAAAAGATCCGATCAATGCCATGCTCAGTTACGGGTATACGTTTTTAGAACGCGAAGTCCGCATTGCCATTGCCGGAGCGGGAATGGACTGCCGGCTCGGGTTCTTTCACAGTAATTCGGATACGAGGGATAGTCTGGTCTTTGATTTCATGGAACTCTTTCGTTCCAACGTGATTGACCGCTTCGTCTTTCGGGCCGCTAATTTAAAGATATTTTCGCCGGAACAATTTGAAACCTTAGCCGACGGATGCCGCTTTAAGGAAGAGGCCCGCCAGGTATGGATCTATCAATATGAAAAATATATGCAGGTCATTTCCAAGAACTGTCAGAATCAAACGCTGCGGGAATGGATTCGCTCACAAATCGAAGACTTTGCCCGCCACTTATTTACCGCTTCAGATACCGTTTTGTAGAGAGAAGGGATAGCATGGGAAAGGGGTTATTGAAAATGGCCGGTCTGGGTGTGAAGAAGGCATCGGAAGTCGGCCTTGATAAAGCTAAATCGGGAGTGAAGCATTGTCTGGAAACAAAGAAGCTCCTCGAGGAAAACCAGCGTCGCTGGCAGGCGGCAACTGAAAAATATCAACGGGAAGTCAGCCGCCTGTCCCTTATTATCGAAAAAACGCAGTCCCTAATCGGGCTCTGCAAACGCTATGGACTAACCGACGGGGAAATTCCTTATCCCATTGTTCATGCCTTAGAAAAAGAATTTCCGGACTGTAAACTTCAGCAAGACGGCTCTTTCTTATTTAAAGGCGCCGCAGCCGGAGCCCTTGCCGCCGTCTCTGCCTTGGGCGGAACGGCTGTCTTGGGGACGGCTTCGACAGGTACGGCCATTGCCAGCCTCCATGGCGCCGCAGCGGCCGGGGCAACCTTAGCCCATCTTGGCGGCGGATCCCTGGCAGCCGGTGGTCTCGGTATTGCCGGTGGTGTCGCCGCCTTGGGAACGACCTTTGCCGTACCGGCTATTGCTGCCGGCGGATACCTGTGGGATAAAAGTGTTCGCAAGCAGCATCTGAAAGTCGTGGCTTATGAAAAAGCCGTGGACGAAGAATGCCGTATATTACAGCAAATCTATCGCCGTTACGACGCCTTGAATACGAAATTAATAAATTGGCTGGCCCGGGAGCAATACAACCGGAGAATAAAAGGCGGCGCTGAATAACAAAAAAATCCCTGAGACTGCTGTATCAGCAAATCTTAGGGATTCAAACTATTTTGGCTTATAATGCAAAAACGCCCGTCGACACATGGTATCGGCGGGCCTTGTCTTTGGGGCATGAAAAAAGGAGCCAGCAACGGCTGACTCCCTTTTTCCTCCTTGGGCAAGGAGATGATAGTATGACCAAGTATGACTTCTTAACTTCATTATATCTTAAATTGATGAAGTTGTCGAGCCGTTTCCTTTATCTTCTATTCACCAAGCGGCAGGGGGTTAGCGCGGCAGCTCGATTTTTGTGAGGACTGTATCGAAATGAGACAACATGTTTTTGATATGTTCGTCCTTATGGAAGTCGATGGCCGCTGCCTGCAGCAGTTTATTCAGGCGGTCTGTAATGTATCCGAAGGCCGGTGTCGGCAAATTCATTTTTTGTCGCCAGAGGCAGTATTCGTTGGCCAAGAAGAAAAAGTACACACCCATGTAGGCTTTGCTCAGCTGAGTCCGCCGCGTTTTTTCGGGAATGGCTTTGATCAGGAACCATTTGGCGTATAAGGTGCCGAAGCGGTAGAAAAGATCGCGTGGCGAAATGGGATATTTCGACTCCCGAGCCAGTTTCTTCATATCGATGGAGCTGTACCGTTCGATGTCATAGGCATTTAATATGGTTTGGAAACAATGTTCGGCCTTTTCGAGATAGTCGAGGTTTTTAGCCGGCCGATATTTGGTAAGGTCGACCTGTTCCGGGTTCTTCAAGAATTCGTTGAAGATGGTCGTGTTTTCACCGTCTTCTGTTTGTATCGGCGAATAGGCGTTGTCGTAGACGGAGTTCTCGTACAGGCGTCCCAGTGTATAGAGTGATTTGATGTACACGTTATAAGCGGCATCCAAATCCTTCTTTTTTTCGAGGGCAGCGTACAGCGTTAACACCCGCATCATATCAGCGATGGCTTGACGGCGGACGGTGTAAAAAGACAAGCCGAGGGTGTCGATGATGGTGCTGCCTGAGGCAGATCTTGGCGCGAATAAGACTTCACTCCAAGCTTTACCGCGGCGATAGCGGGCTTTTATTTCGGATACGGGCGGAAGCAGGGGGAGATTGAACAGGGTATCATAGATTTCGGTCATGTTCTTAAAGCACTCGAGGAGGCTAACGTTGTTCATCTGTTCGATTTCTTTTTTATTGACGCCAAAATAGGCAATGATGTATTTATAGAAGACGTAGGCCATGGACTGCAGGGCCATAATGTTTTTTTCGTCGATGCTTAAGATCTGCCGATACAAGGCAATGGCATGTTGGAAACAGTCATTGGCTTCTTGGACGTTAAATTCCCGTTTCTTTCCCGGTACTTTTTTCTTTATCACGCGAAGATTGCTGAGCTGACCGTAGGCGATGGCTACATTTAATAAGGTCGGGACGTCTTTCTTTTTTGTCATTGCTTGAATTTCCGGCGACACCATACTTGTCGTGCAGTCGGCTGCTTTTAAAATGCCATGCCAATTATCCTCACTGATATGCTTTTGAATTGCGGCGGTATCCATGATCCGTCACCCTCCTTTCTAATGGTTCGCAGCGTACATGACGGCGTCATATTCCGTTTCGAACAACAGACCGATCGATTTCTCTGTTTTTAAATCGACGAGCACGATGTATTCCCGGACGTCTCGCGCTGCCTGGGCTAAGGCTTCGTCAGGCGTCTTGTAGATTTTCGTTGACGATGGGGATTGTTCCGGAATCCGAAACCTCGATTCGATCCGGTATCGTTCGTTCCATGCTTCTTTTGCTGCTACCATGTAAGATCCACTCCTTCGTTATTCATATCACCATTATATCACAAAATTATATACACTTGGAATTGCGTGACCGCTGATTTTGTCCAAACAGCACCGGAACAATCGGCTTAACTGTCTGATTGAGACGGGATTTGACTTATTTGACAAGAGATGGTGGAAAACGTATACTGAATATTAATAAGGGTAATACGTTGACGGCTTCATTGCCTAATTCCTCGTAAGGGGACGGATACGGTGACTACCCCAAGATTCGTGCCACGGCTACTGCGTTGTATTACCCGATTCCCCATAGGGGGACTGAAAAGACCTCCCGATGTAGGAGCCGCTTCCTATGTCCGGAGGTTGTCGTGTCTTTATTTCGTCTGAGAAGGGAGTGGAAAGGTCATGGGAACGTCCTTTACGAATGATATTATCCTGATAGAAGAGCGATATACCTTTAATTTCTCCGATTGCACGATTACCAATTTAAAAGACTTGGCAGAGACTGCGTCCTTTAAAGAAGCCTGCGAGATATTTCCCCGTCCTCAAATCACTTACGCCGACAAAGCGAAACGGATTGAAGTCGCCTCCGGCGATAAAAAGACGGTGGCCCATATCTATGACCATCGAATCGATCTTATCTATGTGTACGACGAACCGCGGCTCGAGGAAAATGGCCTCTTTGGCCGTGTGAAGGAAATACGGGTCTGGTCCTTTTTTGAATCCTTTCGAAAACGACTGCTGGCAGAAAAGGTATTGACCTTCGGACCGCCGAAGGGACCGATGGCAATCGAGGCCGAAGTTCCGGGCCGTAGAAAAGAAAGGCATACGCCGGGGCATCACATGTATTCTATTGAGTTTATGTGATGTCTATGGCGTTTGGCCTTGGCATCTTTCCTGAATGAAGCCGCGATATTTTGAAAATGACTTCGCTGATCTTGTCGTGACCGTGACGACGGAGGCCGAAGTCTGCCGTAAAGGGGAATGAATCGATGAAGCATATCATGCTGCTGTTTTTAAGTGAAGTCCACCTGAATCCTGACCGTACCTTATCCGTTTCTCGTTATAACAACCCCGATGGGACGATGATATACTGTGTTCAGACCAACGAATCGGCCGTTCGCCGGACTGCCGATGTATTACAAAAGCAGGGGGAGCGCCTGGACTGCCTGTTCTACTTTTCCACGAAGCGGACGCAGGAAGAAATATGCTATATCGACGACGTCGGCGATGAGCGTACGATGACCCATGAGGACCTATTCCTCGAACGGATTCGATCCTTTGCCGCCCACTGCATCCGTATCGATTACGATGAACGGAGCCAGACTGAGGAAAGTATCCGGCAGGTCCTCAAGATGGCCGATACCATCCGGCTCTTCATGGATGAACTGTCGTGGAAGCCGGAAGAGGTGGCCCTTCATGCCGATTTCACCGGTGGTTTTCGCCATGCCTCGATGATGATGCTGTCGGTCATGCAGCTCTTGAAATACCGCGGCATCCGGACGATGGGCGTCCTTTATTCCAACCGCTATGAACAGCAGGTCGAAAACGTCAATGATATCTACCGTATGTTCAACCTCATTTCCGGCGCCGACGAATTCATCAATTTCGGCAGCACCCGTGAAATCATGGCCTATATGGAAGGGGCGAAGCAGACGGCAGAAACGAAGATGCTCCTGGAAACGATGCGCGATTTTACCAATGCCGTCCGCATCTGCCGGACCGGGAAAATTGCGCCCTTGGCCAAGAAACTGCAGGAAGCCTTGCGTAACTTTGAACAGGCCGGTGCCGTTTCCCTGCAGGAAAAAATCTTTCTGCGCATCTTGGAAGTCTTTAAATCGGAGTACGGGTCCCTCTTGAAAGAAGATTTTACCAACTTCGATATCATCCGCTGGTGCGTCGAGAAGGGATACCTCCAACAAGCCATGACCTTGTGCAGCGAATGGATCCCCGGTGAAATCGTAAGCCGGCGTATTTTTTATCCCCTTAAAGATTCCATCATCGCCGACTGCAATCGTCAAAAAGCCAATTACCAAACGTGGCAGCAGCATTTCGTGAATGGCTATATGGCCGGGAAATGGAAGGGAGCCGGTCAAGTTTCCTTAAAAAAAGACAGCGAAACGCCGGCCAAAGAAGCCCGTAAAGTTCCTTCAAAGGAAAAAGAAAAAGCGTCCTTGAAAAAAGATCTTGAGTTTCCACGGAAGGAATATCGCAGACTTACCTTCAAGGGGTACCGTGTCGTGTCCCGGAAACAGTATTGGCAAGAGCGATTGAGACCGGCCGATTGGGAGCGACAGGAATCACGGATGCGGACCATGGTCAGAGTCTTTGAATGCTCCGGGAGAGTCGCTTCCGTCTCGAAGTTTTTCAAGGATGATGCCGAGTTTATGGTGCCTTTGCTGGAAGAATTGAATGCCGGCCATCGAGCTCTCTTCGATTTGAAAAGAGGTCGGCTAACAGAGGCGCAGCTACAAGAAAATTTGCCGAGAATCCATGCTACCTTATGGGCCATGTACCGCCAAGCCGCAGAAGATCCGGACTTTCATCAGACGGCGGAGGAATACTTTAAAACCCGTGCCATGGGGGACGTCTATGAGTTCCTGAAAATGGCACCGTATGAATTGTTTCAAGTCCTGCTGCGGTTCAATGAAGGGGGAGAAGATGACCTGCCTTCTGAAGAAAAGGCCGCTGACGAAACGTTAGAAAGCAACCTCTCCTCCGGGCGTGAGGAAACTTTTGAAGGCGACGTAATTTCCGGGATGGAGGAAAGTTCGAGAGACGCTACGATTTCCACAGAACGCCTGCTTGAGGAAGCGTCAGAAAATAATCGGCTATCTGAAGAAAAGCCGTCTGATGAAACTTCGGAAAAGGACGCTTTTTCGAAGACGACTGAGATTCTGGAAGACGATGCGATTTCTGGGGAGAACTTGACCGATGAATGCTTAGAAGACGAGTATATTCATGACGGAAATATTCCCGGCATCCATATGAGCGATGATCGGTGGCACAACCGTCAAGTTCATTACTTCCGCATGATCAATAACGGCAGCGCCGATTACAGACGGCCGGCTAAGACGACCTTGGAAATCCTCTACACCTACTTCCAAATCCGGATGGAACGGAATCGCATCAACCATGCTAATGACGAAGATTCCTTGTCGACCGAGGCGATAAAAGACATGGTCCTCGACTTGCTGCGGCAAATGGAAGACATCGATGGCATTAAATCGTGAGGGGATAGCGACTTTGACCAATTGACAGAATAAGTCGAAAAAAGTATACTAAATATAAATAAAGGTAATATGTTAGCTGTAGGAAAACCGGTTTTAGCGGGAAAAACCAGACGACTCCGTTCCCAGAGCGGGTACTGGGGGACAGAGTCGTATTACCCAAATCCCCGTAAGGGGACTGAAACTCAGGCGACTAACCTAAGATTCGCGCCAGTGATACTGCTATGTCGTATTACCAAAATCCCCGGAGTTAAATTGACTCCTTTTAGAAAAAAGGAGCCTGTTCCATAGGGGGACTGAAACTCGTCGTAGTGGGTGTGCACAAACCAGCCGGCCTCAAGTCGTATTACCTAAATCCCCGTAAGGGGACTGAGACTATTTACTTAGTACGTACACCAGCATTGTCAGTACATCGTATTACCCAAATCCCCGGATTTAATTGGACTCCTTTTTTAGAAAAAGGAGTTTGTTCCATAGGGGGACTGAAACCTCCTAGGTGATTAGCCAAGGATTCTCGCCAGTGCGATTATTATGACGATTAGTAAGCAGGAAGTGAAACAACCTCCGGATGTAGGAGCTGATTCCTATGTCCGGAAGTTGTTGTATTGCTTGACTTTTTGTCTCAAACAAGATATACTAATCGAAGCCGAATGATTGACTGTTTAGGCGCATGTTTTAGAACTATTACAAAGAATGGTTCTATACGTGCGCCTTTTTTGCGTACTTTTTGCCATTCTTGTCTTTTCCGACAGGAGGTATGCAAATGTTTACTCGTTATTATTTCGAGGGTCCCGGGTATGAGATTTTCCCGCTGCGGACCCGCCTCAACGACATTTTCCAAACTCAATCTCATCTGATCCTTGAAAAAGATGCTGACCGCCATGGGCTCAGCCGCATATGGGAGGCCTTGCAGGGGCCCGAGGATATCCTTCCCAAAGGATTTGTATGCAGCGACATTCACCCTGACGCCTGCCGCCAGCTGCGTAATGGCAAGTGGGCCATGGAAGTGCAGGTGGACGGCGACAGCTGCCTCGACCTTTGGGACCTCATGCTTCGCCGGTGGGCTCCGCACTGCCGTTACTATTATTTGGACTATGGCTGCGGGTGTGAGTCCAATGACCTGAAGCACCGCTATTTTTCCAGCGATTATATCGTCAAAGCCTGGATTTCACCGTATACGCCGGAGCGGTTGCGCCGGATCTTCACACAGCATACGGTCTATCTTCAATACGATTACAAAGCTAATTTCTTCTACAAATCAAAGCCCCCACACATCACCCGTTACGCCCATTGGCAGCGGGAAGAGCTGCGTCAGGAACTTCTGACCTTGGTCCCGCATCCGGAGCTGTCCATGGACGACTTGGTCGACGTCGTATATTCGAAGCTGATGACGTCGCGGATGACCGGGCTCTTTGAAACGTTCATTCACATTTTCCGGATCCATTATCTGGAACCGGACCACCACCGTTATTTCATCCCCGCTTTGGAAGAGCTTCGCCAAAAGGGGAAACTTCGCTGAAAGGAGACATACCATGGCCAATAATTGTTACACTAAATATCGTTTTGAAGGGCCGGAGGCGGAAATCCGGTATATGGGAAACCGCCTGCTGGAAACCTTCGCCCGCCACCCCTTTGAAGAGGCCGATGCGGAAACTCGCTACTACTCCAGTAAAGAATATTACGAACAGAACTTTTCCCATATCGTCGACGCCCTGTACCCCGGCACGGAAGGCGGTCGCGGTGCCGTAAGGGGAAAAATCACGGAAGAATCGTACCGCAGCCTCGGAGACGGGACGTTAGTCCTGGCCTTCGAGACGAAGTCGGCCTACGTTCCGGAAAATATCATATGGGATGAAGTCCTGAGGCAATGGGCCCCCAACAGCCGTTATTACTACTACGCCGAAGAACTTGCCCTGGAGGGCGCCTGGACCAATGACGTCTACCGGAAATATTTCCCCTGGGATTACGTCGTCTACGCCCGGGTAGAACAGCCCATGCCGGACGTCATCTTCGACTTCCTGACAAAAAACGCCGTTTTCCGGGAAGACCAGTACGCCATGCACGCCACCTACTGGCGTAAGGACGAGCTGCGAAAGGCCCTCCTGAAGCTTCTGCCTCATCCCGAATGGAGTACAGACAATCTCATATACGTCGCCCGGAAAGAGCTGGAACGCTTTGCCGAAGCCCAGAACATGTGGATCCAGTTCTTCACCATCAGCCATCACTTGGAGGACGAACCGGAACTCTACAGTGAGGAAGACTACGAACGAGCCTCATCCGGAAGGAAACCCGATTGGGAATGAAGGCAAGTATAGAGAAATACCGTCGCAGCCGAAACTGTGACGGTGTTTTTTTTATCCTATATCGAAAGAGAAGCCCTCAAATCGGGAATTCCGACTTGAGGGCTTGGTATTGGTATGCTATGAAGCAGCGACGGTTAATTTCAATTTTAAATCGAGAGCCTGTATAATCTTGATTAGCGTATCCAACTTCGGCCGCGTTTTCATCGTTTCAATGCGAACGACAGACGATTGAGGAATCTCGCAGCGATCGGCCAGTGCACGTTGGCTGAGACCCAGTTCTTGCCGCCGTTTGATAAGAGCAGCGATAATAGCGGCAGCTTCCTCGATTTCTTCCATATTCCTTTTATCTTGGTCACTGATATCTTTCACATGATGTTTATAATCTTCCCATGTCTTCATGGCTGTTCCTCCTTCCGGCGCAGATAATCATCGCGACGGGCTTAGATCGAATCATGTCTTAGGCTATGATAGCATGCTTGCTATCACGATTCAATAGCGACGGAGAACTTGAGACCTTCCATTTACTTTAGGAATAAGATAGAAGAGATTTGAATTTCCCGAAAAGAATCATCGAGGAAAATCAAGTGTCCGGCAGGATTTTGACGCTATCATATAGAAGATATCACTTATGGAAATGTGACTCTTTAACGGATCGTCCCCGTGAAGAGAACGGAAAAAGAACGATAGCTTCATGGAAATAAAAAATAGAAGAAGCATACCGGGAAACATCATGGCAACAGGGCCCCTCAGGATACGTCCGAAACCGCTCTCGATATCGCTTCTTCTACTAATAATATAGTACGTGAATAGAGACGGTGTCAACGGAGAAAGATGACATCGTGGAGTTTTCGAAAGGAAGGGACGGACGATGTTAATCGTAGCGCCGATAAGTTGGCTCTATGAAAAAGAGTTGGCCAATCTGTTTGAACTGATTGACACGGATTCCCGCATGCAAGGTTTATAGAAATAGAAAAACAATACGCCAAGAGTGACCGTTAAAGAACATCGACAGAGAACTGATTTCGGTTTTGATGATTTTGGAAAGCGAGAGGTGTCTCATGGATAGAGATAAATTGTCTGTTCCACAAAATACGAGTCTGCCATTTTTTGCCTATGGCTTTTTTAAGCCGAATGAATTAGCTTACAACCAAATTAGTCCATATAGTGAAGGTCAGGCCGAAGAAGCCTATGTTTATGGTCGTTTTTATGAAAAAGACGGAGTACCTATATTACGGCTTGATGATCGAGAAAATGAACGAAATAAAGTAATGGGAGCTATCATAACATTTAATCGCTCGAAGCAGGAAAGGGCGTATAAGGTCATTAGCGACATGGAGCCTCCAGCGCTATATCGATGGGAACCTATTAGAGTCTTTCAAAAAGGACAGAAAAAATCGGTTAATATCTTGGTATATTCTGGCAATGATATGATTAATGAGGAAATCCCAGGTGCTGAGCCCATTGAGGGATATCTAGCGGATTGGAGATGTCGTGACGATCCTTTAATGGGGGAAGGCATGAACTATTTGCGTCGAATGTATTTCAATGTGTTGGTAGAATGCCGATGGGGTACGAAAAATGGGATTCCCATACTTTCAGAGTCCCTTTACGAAAATATTTTTCAAATGCAGATGGCCTATGTTTTCTTATGGACCATTATGGATCGATATAAATCGCTGAAATATGGTTTAGATTTAAAAATTGGAGATGGCAATAGAAAACTCGAATCCGACGACTATTGGCAAGATGCGATACGGCAAATAAAAGTTATATTACGAATTAGGCCAATCGATTTAATCAGAGGAGGGATTAACAGTCGAGAGGTGTCACTTAGAACAAAACTAATGGGTAGATTCTATAGTATTCGCTGTAACGCCGTTCATCGTGGAAAAGTAGTCCCTAATGATGCAAAGATATTAACCCAGGCTTTTTTGTTACTGTATCCCATCGTGTCGTACATTATTACTTGTGATGTGCATCATGAAGAGAGGGAAGCTAAAAAGCAGTTGGAAGTAGATTGCCGAGCAATCCGTTCGGTTTTCAGATTAAAGAGATAAGCAGTCTTTTCGACTGCTTGTTTTTCACTACTTTTATAAAAGGTTATTAAAAACCATTTGATAATATAGAAAAATATGTTACAATATGATTAAAGAAAGATAGAAAATACTACAAACGGATATTCATCGAAGGGAGTCGATAATTATGGCTGGTTTTGACAAATGTGTGTTCTTTGGTCATGCAGGTTACGACGGGATCAATGGTATCGAGCTTGAATTGTGGCGCGGTGTTTCCAGCCGCATGTGGTTTGAAGTGGCTCGGGGCTTTAAGCGTCGGGGACAGCGGGTTGACGTCATCGTCCCCAAGGGACCGAATGATCCGGATATGATTCTCGATGCGGCCATGGCTTTTTATCCCCAGGTCTTTGAAGATGTGCCGGGTTATACTCGCATGTATGAGTCGTTAGAACCTCGTTCGTATTTGGACTTCGATATGAACGAAGGCGTGCCGGCAGATTGGGCTGCCGTCCGGGAATTGGCTCGGCCGGTGTTCCGTCAGTTGACGATCTATGAAGCCGACATGCGGCCCTTGCAGGGCGTTCATCCGGTCTATTTGAAAAGGGGGGATGTGTGATGCAGCGGGTCAGGGAGTATCGTTATATTGTCAAAGAGATGATGCAGGCCGACCTTGAGCGGCATGACGGCATTGACGAGTTGGCCTTTTTCGCCCTCGTCTTATGGCTTCAGCAACGGCAGTCGGCCGATGAATTGCTGGCCTATTTGGACGAAGGGCCATGGGACGGGACGGTGCGGACTTATTTGAAGGGAATCTTTTCCCGCTACAGCTCGATCCTCTTCGAGGCGGCAGAAAGCCTCCGTGAAAACGATGTGGCCGACATCCTGGCGTCGCTGCCGTTCTATCGGTCCCTTTCGTTCACGGAAACACCGGCCGGCGTGACCTCCTTGGCCGGACGTCTTCTGCAGTTGCAAGAGGGCGACAAACTGGCCGACCTTTGTTCCGGCTTGGGTGACTTTGCCTTGGCCTCGTGCAAGGCCTTTCCGGGGATTACCTGTACGGCTGTAGAAAAAGATAAGAAATCCTATGTCGGCGCCGTCCTGCGCACGGTCTTGGCCGAACTTCCGATTACCCATATTTGCGGCGACGTACTGGAACCGGCGACCATCGCCAGAGGCAAAGAGCCGAATAAAATCTTTTCCCGCGTTCCCGCTCGGCCACGGTACCGGGATCTGGCCGATCAAGTCCGCAATTATCCGGCTTTGAGCTCCTTCTTTTTCGGGGAAAAGCGCAGCGTTTCGGCAGAATGGGTCTTTGCCGTCGTGGCTGCCATGAGGCATGCCCCGGCCGGGCGGGCCGTCGTCATGATGCCGGGCAAAGGCTTATATAATAATGTCGACAGAGAAGTCCGTCAGGAATTCCTTCGCCGCGGCTGGATCGAAGGGGTCATCGCCTTGCCGGAACGCCTGCTCGGTAACAGTGCCATCGGTTTTTACCTGCTGGTCCTCAGTGAAAACAACGAGAGCGTTCGCATGGTAGATGGGACGAGTTTTTTCAAGGCCGAACGGCGGCAGAACGTCTTGACCGATCAGGATGTCGAAAGCATCCTCGCTTGTTACGATACGGATACGGAACAGAGCTGCCGCCTCTCCATGGCCCAGTTGGCCGCTAATGGCTATGTGTTGGAGCCTCAGCGCTACCTGACCAAGACCGATCCCCGTTTGGAAAAGGCGTGGACCGTCGATGACGTGTGCACCGTGTCGCGGGGCTTCGTGACCGGTGCCGGCCTCTTGGACGAATTGGTCATTTCGGAGCCGACGGCCTATCGCTATCTGATGGTCCAGGACCTTGAAAACGGCCGCATCCGCACTGATTTACCCTACTTAAAAGAATTGCCTGAGCGAGGGGAAGCGGCCTGCCTGCAGCAAGGCGACATCCTCTTGTCAAAAATGGCGCCCTTTAAAACGGCCTTGGCCGACGACGTTCAGGATGAACAGGTGCTGGTGACGGGCAACGTCTATATCCTGCGCTGCCAGGATGATGCCATTGAACCGGCCTACCTCATGCTTTACCTGCAAAGCGCCTTGGGCTTGAGTGAACTGAATTACTGGGCCAAAGGCAGCCATATCCAAAACATCGCTATCGGCGACCTGCGGAAAGTCCGCATTCCCATCTTGTCGAAAGAAAAGCAAAAGGCCATGGCTCAACAGTATCGAAAATTAGCCGAGGATATGAAAGAAGCGGAGGAAAAACTGTCAGCCATCCGACAGAAAATGAGCGGGTTATTGGATGATGCGTGAAATTCCGCCCCGTAAGATCTTCCGGCGTCGGTAGTGAAACAAAAGTGATTCAGTAAATGTTACCGTGCCTTTATGGTAAATGGTCCCCCTAACGTCAGATTGATTCAGATCCGATGTTAGGGGGCTTTTTTATATGGATGCAGGTCTGATTTTCTGTCTAAAAATAATTGATTATTTTTTAGACGAATGCTATACTTTTCGTGATGTATCGAAATCGTAAGTCCAACTTAGAAAGGAGTGCCTCTATGGCCGAAGATAAGGGAATAGAATTCGAACAACCGCAGCTCTCTTTGTTCACTGACGATGACAGTACCGTAAACGACGGTGCTGTGAAGGAAAGCGCTGTAAAGAAGCCTGCTTTGCTGCGCTGTTATAAGAACCATCTGGTAAGTGTTGAACAGATGTCGGTCCATGATTTATTCAACGGGTTTGATGAAATCAGGGTCATCACCTTTTCATATGATGTCGCCATGATTGATTGGCTCATGAAAAAATTCAAATATGGGGAAATCCTCCTCGGTGCCGATTTTATGGTAAAGAAAGATACGAAAACGGCGACTAAAGTAGCCGAGATTTTGGCAGGGGCCGACGTTGCCGCCCGGGAAATCCGGAAATACAGCAACTTAGTTCAAAACATGTTAGACGGCAATCTGGTCATCCACAGCTCAATCAATGTCTTGGACCACCGGAAATTATACCTCCTTCGCAGTGACGACGGACGGACCCGGGTCATCACGACGTCGGCCAATATGACTCGCAAAGCCTGGTCCGCCGACCAAATGGAGAACGTCGCTTTTTATGATGAACCGAATGCTTATGAGGCCTACTTCAAGGAATTCCGGACGGCGTGGAAGATGTCAGCCGACATTCCTTATAAGGTCGTTGCTGCCGAAGAGACGGACAGCCCCAAAGACGCCAATGCCGTCTTAAAGAAAGTCGTGGAAACGAAGAAGGCCGTCATCCTGCAAACGCCGGCAGAAGACGAACAGATGGTCCTCACCAACTATCAATACGTCATGGGCGAAGATCAGGCCAAAGAAAAATATATTGAGCTCTTGAAGGATACCGGTGTCCGGGCGGCGAAAGACGGCGTCATCAAACTCAATGCCAAAATCGTCGAAAAGATAGAGGTCAATGCGCAAAAAGCAAGCATACGCAAAACCGATATCAAACAGATTGTCGAAAAGTATCCGCAAATCACCTTCGACTATAACAATTCGTCCTTGAACATTTCCGGAGAAACGGTGAATCTGAATCCGCCGGAAGCGGAAGTGAAGTCCGAAATCGAAGATCTGCTGGCGATTTTTGAGAAGTATAATTCCTTCGTCGGCACGGCCCCGGAAAAGCAAAAAGACATTTACTATAAGCTCTTAAATGCCATGTTTGCCTCGCCCTTCTTTGCTCGCCTTCGCTGCGAAGCCAGACTGATTAACAAGGGTACGACCAGTCTGCCCCTGTATCTTCTCATTTCTTCCAGCCATTCCAGTACGGGGAAATCCTTTTTCGTCAAAGCCATCTTGAAATTAATGACGGGCAAGAAGAACCTGCGAGTCCTGGCGGCCAAGGAATGTCCCAGTAAGACTGCCGTCGCCTTGCAGGTAGAAGGCAAGGGCGTCCCCCTGTTCATCGATGAAATCGATAATGCCTACCTGGCACATATGAAAAAGGCCATCAAGACGACGGAACAGATCTGTGAAGTCCTGCAAAACGATACGGTGCCGCTGCTTATTTTTGCTTCGAATGATGTCACCGATCCGGATATGCAGCTCCGCAAGCGAATGATTTTTCTCGATCCCGAAGGGACGATTCCCTCCGATGCCGACCAAACGGCTTGGCTTTCTGCCGGCAACAGTCTGATTTCAAGGCTGGGAAATGGGTTATATTGTGAATATATCCGACGCATGATTCCTAAAATATGGACCGTCATCGATCAGATGCAGACCGACGAAGGGGCTGCCCTTCCCGATGATTGGTATCCGGACATCATGCCCTTGTCTTCAGAAACGCTGCTCGAAATCCTACACGATTTTGGCTTTGAAACACCGGATTACTTCAGAAGACTCACTTGGCGAGACGATTTTGCGGAAAATGCCTCGTATATCACGGCCGACGCCTTCCGGGAAATCAGAGAGATGTACGCATCGAATAAAAAGGCCTTTGAAATCGATCAAAACACGGTCACGATTGAAACGGGTTCTGATAAAGCCAGCATGCGCCGCCTTCAGTCCTGGGCCGCCGTCATGCCCGTAGAGGTAATGAAAGAAGCCCCCATGTGGACCAAGACGGGCTGGATGATCGTCTTCCATCGAGATGAATTGGAAAAAAGGATCGGCATTCGCTTCAAAGGTTCGTGGTATCGGAAATTTTTTAAATAGGGAGTGGAGGTGATGAGCGTGAGACGCCTCTATCTATACAAAAAATTTTCCGAAGACGGCGTGGCGGTCCGGGATGCGGCAGCCCATATTGCTGGGGCTGACGATGAAGTTTTCGTCGTAACGGAACATGACCGTAAGCACGAAGAACTCGATAAGGTCATCGAAAGGGGCCAGGCTCATGATATTCTCTTTATCGAAGGCATGGATGATTTGGGACAAACGGCAGAAGATACGATTAAAAGGCTGCGGAACATTATGGAAAAGGGCATCTGTCTCGTTTCTTGTGACTTGAAAATGACATATGAACACGGATTGGAACTGAACCAAGCCATCGTCGGGACGATCATTGAAATGCTTGAAAAAACACTAAAAACGGACCATCCCTTGGTACTTCGTCCGCGAAATGCCGGACGGCCCAGCATTGACTTTCCCGACGGTTGGGATGAGAAATATGACGATTGGAAAGGCGGGAAACTTTCTTCCAAAGCCTTTATGGAATGGTCGGGGATGAAAAAAGCGACCTTCTACAATAAGGTGACAGAATATAGCGAACTCTTAGAGGAAGAAGAAAGATACCGTAAGGCCATTAAAAGGGCCGGCTGGAATCGATAACCTCTTTATGATAGGTAGCAGGAATTTCTGAAGGATTTGTCGAAATTATTAGGTATGTGAGGTGATACTTATGAGTGAATTGACATTTGTATGCTATTCTCGTTGTTCTACCTGCAAGAAAGCGGAAAAATGGCTGGAAGCCAACGGCGTGTCCGTGACCGTGCGCGACATCAAAGGCGATAACCCGACGGCCGAAGAGCTTCGCGAGTGGCACAAAAAGAGTGGATTGCCCCTCAAACGGTTTTTCAATACCAGCGGTCTCAAGTATAAGGAATTGGGACTCAAGGATAAACTGGCCGACATGAGCGAAGACGAACAGTATGATCTTCTGGCGACAGACGGTATGCTGGTCAAACGTCCCTTATTAGTCGGCGACGATAAGGTATTGGTAGGATTCAAAGAAGCCGAATGGCAAGATAATCTATAATAAAGATGAGCCTCCGTGCTGCGAGGCTCATTTTCGCATGCCCTCATCGAGGGGGAGCTTCGGTCCGGGGAGACGATGGAACAAAACATCATCGTCTCCCGGAAGGAAGGCTGCCGCTCGAATCTAAGAAAAAAGTTCACAAAGGCCGGGCCTCGTGGAAAGGCGAATGGGGATATGGCTTTTGTGGACGGCGATGTTGGAAGATGCCAACCGGTTCGGGCATTCAGGAAATGCTGCGGCTGCCAGCATTTGAGTATGACAGCCCTTTTCATGCGAGATCCCATGGAAAAACTATGGGAGTCATCGCAGGGAGGGACGGCTATTTTAGCACAGTACAGAAGATTCGTGAGGTGATTTCATGTTAGGCGCAATCATAGGAGATATCGTCGGTTCACGTTTTGAATGGCATAACATTAAGACCAAGGAGTTTGAATTATTCAGCTATAAGTCCCGGCCGACAAACGACAGCATCATGACGCTGGCCTTGGCCAAAGCAATTTTAGACAGTAAGGATGATTATAGCGATTTGGGCGACCTTTCCGTAGACTATATGCAAAGTCTGGGGAGGAAATATCCGAACTGCGGCTACGGCGGCCGCTTTAAACACTGGGTATTCGCCGTCGATCCCAAACCCTACGGCAGCCTGGGAAACGGGTCGGCCATGCGTGTCAGTCCGGCAGGCTGGGCGGCTCGAAATCTGGATGAAGCAAAACTACTGTCCCGGAAAATCACCGAAGTCACCCATGACCATCCCGAAGGATTGAAAGGGGCCGAAGCCACCGTCGTGGCAATCTACATGGCCCGAAACGGCGCCGGCTTAAAAGAAATCAGAGACGTCATCGATAAAAACTACTATCCCATGGACTTCACCCTCGATGCCATCCGACCGACATATAAATTCGATGCCACCTGCCAGGGAACCGTGCCCCAAGCCCTCATGGCCTTTTTTGAATCGAATGATTTTGAAGACGCCATCCGCAACGCCATCTCCATCGGCGGCGACAGCGATACCCTGGCTGCCATCTGCGGCAGCGTAGCCGAAGCCTATTATGGCATTTCCGAAAAACTGAGAAAACAGACACTGATGTTTTTAGATGAAAGACTCCTGAAAATCCTGCTCGATTTTGAAAAGGTCTATCCGCCGATTATGGAAAAACGGGTGTAAGCGTTTCTGCAGCGCAATGAATAGTGAAACTAAGCTCCCTTGTTGAAAAGCGAAAGCAACCAAACGATCGAACTCAAATCATTTTATTCTTGAAATTAAAAGCTCTGCAACTCGTATGAACACGCGGCTTGCAGAGCTTTTTCATTTTCGGGCAGCTGTTACTTAGTTATAATGAGAGAGAAGGTGAAAACGTGATTTCTATTAATCAATATACAATAATAAAAGCAGTAATTTATATCGTCATTTTTTTTAATATTTTTTTGATGCAACATAAGAAAAATATTTTTGATATTTATGAAAGGACTACACTTACCGAGTTTATAAAATCTATTTGCTGCGTAGTTTTATTGGGGTTGCTAAATGTAGCTGCATATATTTTTCGATACCTATATTTAGAGAACAACTTTTTTAGCCCAATTTTAATGATTTTTCAAATTGTCATTAGCTATGGATTTGAAATCTTATTAATAACGTCTTGGTTGCGGTGTTTTTACATGTCTGAAAAAATACACTTAGGATATGTTTGTATAGCCCTATGGATACTATCTCGTTTCATTGAAGAAGCTCCAGTTTTTTTCCTTTTTCTATCCATTACAGTGATTTGTGTTTTATTATTACGAAAACACAATAAAACAGATTCTTTAAAAACTTAAAAGATATAGATTGTTAGGGATGCAGAAACCGATATGAAATCCAAATTAAAGAGTCTTACTTAGAAAATGATCAAAAAAGAAATGAAGTAAAGAAAACGGAGATGAATACAAATGGAGCACATTAATCTTTTGATAGCGTCTCAAAATGGATGGGGATCTTTTTTGAGAATAGCAGTTACGGGCATTGCCATGGTGGTTTTTCTTTTGGGGCTTGGGAAAAAAATTTTGCGAGATAAAAAAGTGAATTATAAAGAGCGAATTTTTAAGCTCAGTTCATATTTGTTCCTTTTGGTTGGCTCATTAATCATGTATTGTTCAATGTTAGAGATTATTCAATCTATTTTTATTTTACTATTCGGAGGTGCGTTTTTTGGCATAGGAATGATATTATTAGGATATGGTATCAAATATGAAAACAAGGAATTAATCAAGATAAATGACGTAAAGCATAAGAGTTCTTATAAGCCTTTTTTTATTTTTGGTGGGATTATTGTAATCTTGATGTGTATGTTTATGGTAGTCTTCTGGATCAAGCAAAATGCGGTAGTATTATAGGAAAATATTCATGATTACAACGTTGATGACAGTACGTTCGTCATGGCAGCCGGTCGAGATATTAGCCTGATTTGTCAGGCAGAATGATATAACCGTGAAGCAGGGGATAATGTGACGACGGGATTGTCGGAATCGGAGTAGGGATACTTTCATCTGTTGAATCAAAGTCTTATACAGAAAGAGAAAAAACGAAGAAAAGGAGGGG
Organism: Megasphaera sp. DISK 18; assembly: GCF_001682955.1. NCBI lineage: Bacteria > Bacillati > Bacillota > Negativicutes > Veillonellales > Veillonellaceae > Megasphaera > Megasphaera sp. DISK 18. Next base: position 3,645 of record NZ_LUGJ01000040.1, on the reverse strand, counting down.
AATCAAAATGAGTTCAAGAGAAATCGTATTTTTAATTGGCTTGGTGATAATGATCTGTCACATTGTAAAGGCCTATATTTTAAAGATTCGATTAACCCCTAAGGAAAAAATACTACTGGAGTATACACCTAAAAAGATTTTTCTTCTGGTTAATATTGGATTTGTCTTTTCTTTATTAAATATGTTTTACGTAATATTCATGAATCCCAGTGCAGAATATCAAGACTGGTCTTATTTTTGTATGGTTAGCTTATTATTTCTTTGGTATGCGACTTGTGTTTTGGGAAGAAGACGGTATTTAAAAGCTACTAAACAAGACATGAAGGAGTTTTATTTTCATATAGCTGTGTTAATTAGCTATGTCAGCTTTTTTGGATTTTTATATTTTACCTAGAACCTTATGAAGGCTGTGAGATGCTGAACGATCAGATTCACGCCATGAAATAGGGGTATCGGGGTAGTTAGGGATTCCCGCTCATTTAAGCAGGAATGGAAGAATATAGAAAATTGTTTTGCAGCACTAATAAACAGCATTTGATTTATTAAATTGATGAGGGGTTCTACATGATTTCACTTCATGACATAAAAGACGGACTAATCATTTTTGCATTCGTAGGATATTTTGGATGGGGCGTAGTCAAGGTATTTCGTAAAGATTTTCGAAAAGAATTTTTACATCGTTATCAATACAGCGTCCCCTTTATTGGAGGTTGTATTATTTCAGGAATCTCATTGCCCGGGCTTATTTTCTCCTTTTATTATTTTATTGATTATGCACTATGGATAATGCTTTTGGTGTTTTTGGGAGGTGCTATTCTAGTCTATGGAAGAGGAAAAATCTAAAGAGCTCATTGGGGATGCAAAAGATATGCTTAAGTACATCATCATACTTGCATTTGTACTTATTTTGAAAGAGTGGGTTATTTAAAAGGTAAACCGTCCTCTTAAATGGACTGCTACCTTAGGAGCGTGATAATGTGTACGTTTATAATGATAAAATGAATAAATGGTTGTACGACTTTAAAATCGAGTCCCAAATGACAGTAGATAAAAATTCACACTTTTTTCCATTAATTCAGAGAGAGTTTTATCAGATAAATGATTGTGTTTTTCTTCTTAGAAATAAAACAGATTTAAAAAGAATGAAAAACTTTTCAACTTCTGATTGGGAGCGAATTTTAAAGTTTCATAAGGATAAAACAGGCTATGAGTGGTGTATTAATGATTTATCTGTTAACGATTTTTATTATAAAGAACTATACAGTAAGGAAGAACAAAAAGATATGTTGTCAGTTGCTATGAATGTATTGGAAATATGGGGAAATAGGTTAAAAGAGAATTTTCCCGATAAAGTGTTTTGTTTATATTTATCAATTACAGAAGATCCATTTTTTTTAAATTTACGTTTTCATACTTATCGGGAAGAAACTGAATTCATATGGGGAAAAGGGGTAAATGAAATTGATAAAATTGAGCAACCCGTGCTGCTCAGACTGGTATAAAGAAATGAGGATATCAAAGGATTCTGCTAAATATTTACTATCATTTTATTGGTACTTATTTTAAAGAAATGGTTTATTTAGAAATTGTGCACCGTTTTTTAGATCGTGAGAGGTGCCTTTTAAGTAAGCATTTGAAAAAATGTAATGTCCATCGTCTGTGTTGTAGAGAATCAGTTGGGCAAATTCAAAGAATAGAAAGCGGATGCGATGGGGGATAGAAATTGGAGAGTTCTATTGGAGTAGGGACGGGTGTGTCTAAATTCTTATAAAGAGAGAGAAAAAACTAAGAAAAGGGGTGAATCAAAATGAGTTCGAGAGAAAGCTTGTTTTTAGTTGGTTTGGTGATGATGATATTTTATATTGTGAAAACCTATATTTTAAAGGTTGGATTAAATCCTAAAGAAAAAATACTTCTGGAATATACGCCTAAAAAGATTTTTCTTCTGGTTAATATTGGATTTGTCTTTTCTTTATTAAATATGTTTTATGTAATATTTATGAATCCAGGTACAGAATATCAAGACTGGTCCTATTTTTGTATGGTTAGCTTTTTATTTCTTTGGTATGCGACTTGTGTTTTGGGAAGAAGACGGTATTTAAAAACTACTAAACAAGACATGAAGGAGTTTTATTTTCATATAGCTGTGTTAATTAGCTATGCCAGCTTTTTTGGATTTTTATATTTTACCTAGAACCTAAAGAATAGAAAAAGGCATACGGTTGGAGAAAATAGTCTGCATACATCTCCTCATATCAATTACGGTACCAGAAATGGTAAAAAGGGCATCATTCCTAGTAAAGAGGTAAATGAAAATATGGATTTTGAAGCGTTCAAAAATAGAGTGAAAATACTGGAACCGTCAATTACTGAAGAATACAGGAAACAATATATTAATACTTTTGTTGATACTACTTGTGAATACTATAATAAAATAAACCAATTAAAATTATTTTCTGATGGATGGTGTTATACAGGATACTTATGGGATTGTCTAAAAAGGCCTCAACAGATTAATTGGGCTAAAATCATGTCGTATCAAAATTGTTTAAAAGATATTCTTGTTTTTTGGGATATTCATTCTTGTGACCGTATATTAATTCCAGACTATTGGAAATTCCCTAAAAATGCTTGTTTAGAATTAACTTTTAACGATCTATGTAGTGATAGAAAGTTTCTACCGGAAGATTTATATATTTTCGATAGATCTTTTAAATGGACTATCGTGCTTACTCATGAAATAAATCGAGAAAATCAGCCGCTTTTCTTACAATCCGGATCAATTTAATTGAAGGAGTAGTTTGATATGGCATTTTTTATATCATAGTATTAAGGTAATTCTTTAAGCGACTGGAGTATTGATTTCATATATTTATGGAGTGCACATTGGCGTGACTGTAATCCATTAAATTATTGAGAGGTAGAAAATCATGGTAATGATTTTATTGAAGCAGTGCCAATAAAATCTTTTTAGAAAGTGTGAAGAAAATGATTACTGTATCTATGAAAGAGTTGTCTTGGGGGATTACTTTTTTTGTGACCATCATGATCTTGGTGGTGGCAACGTATAAAAACAGTCGATGGAGCATATTAAAGAAAATAGATATAAAATCGTACCTAGCAGAGTTTCTAGTTGCAATACTGTTCAGTATTTTATCCTTTGTAGTGATGTACATAAATTATGTGTATTGTGACAATCTCCTTGCTAAATCATTTTTACTTGTTTTACAGGAGGTGTGTGATATTTTCTTTGAAACTATTGCTATATCGATGTGGTTCCAACGATTCAATGTGTTTGCACCTAAAATCATATCTGCTTTTATCGTAGCAGGTTGGTGTTTTGTGGAAGTAACTCAGATTATTTCTAGTACTATTATATTTTTAGTTATTTCTTTTGTAGGGGTGATTGGCCCTTACTGCATTCGAACAATAAATAGGAAATAGCTGGCATTACTTTACCCTAATGCAAAAAAGCCGCATCGTGAAGCGATGCGGCAAAAGGCGTTTAATTTCTTTCAGGAAGTAAGTTGTATAGTTTGACATAAGACATGGCCGTGCCATTTCCGTGACGATTTGCTTGGTACATAATCAGGACGATCTTTTTGGTCTTGATAAGGTATAATATTTTTCGCAAAATAAATAAAG
>NZ_LUGJ01000039.1:0-31226 GCF_001682955.1 Megasphaera sp. DISK 18 | reverse complement strand
TTCATGTCTTTATTTATTTTACGAAAAATATTATACCTTATCTAATACGCTACTTAATATATTTAGAAATAAAGAAGTTGTTGATTTTGTTAAAAAGGAAATAGATTTATTATGGGATGAATTATCAAAAGAAAAATCACCAATATTTTTTGAATTTGTAAAAGTTTTTTTCCGTGCTAAGCCTACGGAAACACTTTTAATTTTAAATGATGAAATTGAGTCTGAAGAAACTGTAATTCGTGAATGGAGCGATATAGATACTGAAAAGGGGAAAAACAATCAACATGTAGAAAATGATATTATTAAAATTCTTGGTGGATTTGCAGATATGTGTGATTTACTTACCGCTTGTGATTTGTTCTTTAAATATTATCTAAAGAGACCAGATTTGTTTATGGAATTTTATCATGCCGTTAATATATATTTTGGCATTCAAAGGGATTCTATTCATAATGTTTTTTACACTCAAATAATTTTTTTTGAAAAAATAATAGAACATTCTGATGATTGGAAACAAGAACTTATTGTGATGCTTTTTTTGCAGGTAGCGAAAGACTTTTTGAAATTGACTTTTTCTCCAGCGGAAGAAGGTAGAGATAATTCATTTAGAGTATATGAGATTCCGTTAACTATGTCTGACGGTGTTGAAACATATCGTAAGTTAATTTGGGAATCGTTAACTTCTTTGAGTAAAAATGAAAGGTATAGAGAAAACGTTAGGGAACTTATTCGTTCTTATGGTGGTAGAATTATGAATAAAAGTATTCCTGTTTTACGGTTTGATTTTGAATATATTGAATCGATTTTGAAGTCAAATTTCCCACCAGATAAATTGACGAATTGTCTTTTGGCAAGCGAGATAGTATCGGTCTTTAGTAGAGTAAACATCTCTTTCGAATCCGTGTTTTCTGAATACTTTGAAGGAGAAAAGTTTCAATTATATTGCCTTCTTCAAGGGCCTGATTACAGAGGTACTAGGTATGAAGACAGTAAAAAGCAAAAGCAGCAATTAATTCATCACTATGCTTCGAATTGTGATTTAGAAATGTTTAAGAAGTTAATTGATGTTTGTAGGGATACTTATAATCTAGATGGTTGCTCGTCTTGGGGGATTAGTGAAGGATTATGCATTGCCTTTGATGCTATTTCTGATAGAAAAAATTTATATGTCGATGCAATTAAATATTATCTACTAAATGATACGCCCCATAATTTAAGTCCGTATCATTTAGTAGATACTCTACTTTCCTTATTATCCGATGCAGACGTGTATGAAATTATCATGGGTGAAGAATATAGTCAGAGAAATTCTTGGCTATATGTATATTACCATGAATTACCGATAGAATTAATTACAGAAAAACATTTAAAGGGGCTTTATGAATTTTTGAAAGATACTTCTGACAGAGACCTTACTTCATCACCAATGCGTGATGTGGATTTTCTGGAGAAATATGATGCTATAGATGAAGGGGCGTTTATAGAGGGCTGCAAAATTATTTTGACGAAAAAAGAGTATTCATCCTTTATCGTGGAGCTTTATTTTGGTCGGCTATTTTATTCCTATCATGATAAAGCAAGAGAAGTAATTCAGAAATTTAAATATAATTTGGAACTACTGGAAGAAATATACTGTACCATGTTGTTATATAATGGTAATTATGATTATGACGGACAATTTTTGAGGGAGATATATCTGGTCAGACCTTCTATATTAGATAAATACATAGACTATTTAATAAATAAGGGGTCTTTTAGTGATTATCAAGAACGGTATAGTATTTTTTTTGAGTTAGATAACTTTTTGGAAATATATAAAAATTTTTGAGCAGTTGATAATGAAGTGCCGTTTTCCCAATAGGACGGTACCATATTTTTTAGAATCTTTGTTATCGAAAAGTAAAAATAAACCAGACTTATTTAGAAGGCAAGATGAATGGATCCGTCAATGTATTCAGTTGTTTTCCAAGGATAAAATGAAAATGTATTGTTTATTTTCAGTTATAGCAAAATTAGAAAATAAAAGAAAAAAAGAATACTTCCTGCTGTTTCTTGAAAATAATCCATTATTTGAAGATTTTAAAAGGATACCATTAATACCTATTTCTTGGAGTTATTCAGGTAGTTCAGTACCAATATATTCTGCGTGGATTGAGTTTCTTGAATCATTGCTTCCAAACCTTATAGGTTTAGAATGGATAAAACATAAAAATTATGTCGAAAAACAAATTAGGTGTTTAGAATATGAAAAGGAATCTGAACAAATCGATGAAATATTGAGAGGATGATTTATAACCCCACGAAAACTATAGAAATAGAAGAGAATGTGCTTTTTTCGTACCATTCAGAATGAGAAGAGGGGAATTACCAATGGAATGTATGATTAGACCGTATCAATCGGGGGAAGAACAGTATGTCGCCGAGCTTCATCGGCGGCTGTATACCAAGGAATATGCTTGGGGACCGAGCTTTACCGACTACGCAGCGAAAATCGCCCTGGATTTTGCCAAAAAGGCAAAGATCGACAGGGAAGAGCTGTTTATCGCTGAGGTGAAAGGAAAGCCGGTAGGCTGCATTATGCTCTGCGAAACAGACGATCCCGATGTGGGCCAGCTCCGCCTGTATGCCGTTGAAGAGGACTACCGCAAGTTTGGTATCGGCTCAGCCCTTACCAAGGCATTCATGGAAAAAGCAAAAAATGCTAGCTATCTAAAATTAATGCTTTGGACAGCCGGCCCGCTCACGGCGGCCATTCATCATTATGAAAAGATGGGATTTCATACCGTTGAATTCGTGGAAAACACCGAATGGAGTACAAAGGGAACTCCCGTCATGGAAGTAAAAATGGAAATGAATTTATGAGCGCATAAGCGGATACATCCCCGTTTAATGTCATGAAGCGAGGCTCTCAGTCATTATTGTGAAATAGATGACTGGGAGCCTTTTTATATGTAAAATTTTATTGTAAAAAAGTTGTGGGAAAATTTTAACGTAATCCGCTGGAAATTATCCCCCTCTGAGGTAGTGGATGAAGGCGAGCTGGTGGCTTTGCATAAGTAATTAAGCCAAATAATTGCTCTGTGGATAGTTTTTTAGTATAATCAGTAGTATGATAACGAATTGATTATAATACTGAATTGCAAAATAATAACCATCCAGCAGCATATAATGTACCCAAAGATGTGAAATTGGATGCTGTTTGGAATGTAGATACCTCTAGTCGTATATAGCTGATTAGGGATAGCAAGCATATAAATTTCATTTGAAAGGAGATTCGTTATGAAGAAATTAGCAGCAGCAGTACTTTGCAGCCTTGCCATTACAGCAGCAGCAGGTTTTAATGTGGCTGAGGCAGCTCATGGAGACAAGGTAAATATTGCCGAGCCTTTCAAGGCTACGGTCCTTGTCGATGGTCTTGGCTCTCCCTGGGAAGTCCTTTGGGGACCGGACAATTCGTTGTGGGTAACGGAACGTCAGTCGAAATCGATTTCTAAGGTTGACCCGAAAACGGGTAAGCATACGGTATTGCATACCTTCAAAAATGCCGTTGCCGCGCCGCCTCATCAAGGGGTTCTGGGGCTGGCATTAGATCCGCAGTTCCTGAAGGGCAATAACTACGTCTACACGGCCTATACCTATGAAGTCAATGGTGAAAAGCATGCCCGTATTGTCCGCATGACCTATGATCCTAAGACCGAGACACTCCGCGATGAAACGGCTATCCTCGATAACCTGCCGGCCAGCGTCGACCATAACTCCGGTCGTCTCCGTTTCGGACCGGACGGCAAGCTGTACTATACCATCGGTGACCAAGGTCATAATCAGGGAAGTCACGTAGCCGATGAAATCCAGGCGCAGATGCTGCCGACGGCAGAGCAGGTTGCTGCTAAAGATTACAGCCTCTATCCGGGCAAGGTTTTGCGCCTTAATAAAGACGGCTCCATCCCCGATGATAACCCCGTATTGAATGGTGTCCGCAGTCATGTATATGCCTATGGATTCCGCAATTCCCAGGGCCTCGCCTTTGTTGGCGATAAGCTCTTTGCGACCGAGCACGGTCCGTCTACGGACGATGAGCTGAACCTCATTGAAAAGGGCGGCAACTATGGCTGGCCTTATGTAGCCGGCTATAGAGACAACGAATCCTATGTCTATGCCAACTATTCCAAGGCTCCCAAAGAACTACAGGAAAAATTCGATCCCAACAACATCCCCGCAGGTGTTCCCACTCAGAAGGAAACAGACTTTGATGCTCCGAATCTTAAAGATCCGCTCAAATCCTTTAACGTCGTCCGCAACGGTTATAATTTTGCCGATGACACCTATGCACCGCTTTACTATATAGGCTGGCCGACCATCGCTCCTTCCAGCGTGGCCTACTATCCGGACAACGGGAAAATTAAAGAATGGCGTAATTCCCTGCTCATTACGACCCTTAAGAGCGGCGCCATCTATCGGGTGAAACTCGACGGCAAGAAAGAACAGGTCCAGGGCGATGTAGAAAAAATGTTCAAGACCAATAACCGGTACCGCAATGTCCTCGTAAGCCCGGATACGACAAAAATCTACGTGGCTACGGATAATGGAGGCAATGCGATGGGTAAAGACGGCAAGCCCATTACCGAAATGGAAAATAAGGGCGCCATCATCGTCATCGAATACACGGGAGATAAGAAGGACAAATAAAGAGACGAGTTCCCGGCAGGAATTGGTGGGCTGTATACAAATGTTCTAATGGACATCGATATAGCGTGCTTGGCTAATCATGCTGCCTGGAAATAGGCGTAATACGTTGATTTGATGCGATATGAAATTTAAAGATCCATGAAAAGAGCTATGAACTTATGGAAAGCTGTATCCATTGGTTCATAGCTCTTATTTTTACCTGTAAGGGTTATGCTGTTGATCGGGTAATCATCATCTTATTGCTATACCGGTGGCCGGTGCGTGCCTGTATAACATTTTATGACAAGGGACTTTCCGTGAGAATGGGGTATCGCTGTCTGTTGAGTCACTTTTTTTTCTGGAGACGACTCAGAACCGGTTACTTCAATGTTTGTGGTACGAGAACTTGGCTTTCTTGGAGGTTGTTTTGATTGTTGACGGTAATGGCTTCCGGCGCCTTGCTTTTTGTGACCCACTGGTCGAGATCATTCAGCAGATCGCGGCTGATGGTAAAGAGGGATCCGCTGCCGTGACCATAACCGGGTGCCAGGTAGAAGCGGTACAGGTCGGATGCTGCTTTGTCACCCATGAAATGATGCAGGTTCTTGATGTAGTCCACCGTTCCCTTTACGGCAACCAGTTGGTCCGCCGTCCCATGAAGGATAATCATTTTTCCGCCGTGTTTGGCAAAGGCACGCAGGTCCGGACTGGTGGCATCTAATAGGGCGGCTGCTTTGGCAATGTTGGCGTGATCCCGGTGTTCATCGAGTTGGTCCGGGTCAAAGTTCCCGTCCTGCATGATCTGGTATTTGATGACGTTGTCGCTGAACTGCATCATCATGCCGTCTCGTTTCCCCGGGGCGCTGCCGAACTGATTCATGTCCTCGTCAATCAGAAGCTGAGACACTGAATAGCCGGGCATGACCGGAACCTGGGGATCGGCCATCGTTTCCGGCGTAAACTTTTTATCGGCCAAAAATTGATTCCAGACGGCTGCTTGCTGCGGTGTGAGTTTGTCTTTTAAGCGCTGGTTGATTTCCGGCAGTTTAGCGTCCGCTGCGTAGGGGTTGGCAATCAGGCCGTCTTTTTTGCCGTCTGAGGCATCGGCTGTGTCGGTCACGACCTTTTTTATCACGGCGAAGGTTTCCGGACTGATCCAGCCGCTTCCTTGCTGTGCCAATACTGCTTTTGTATCTTCGTGATCTTTCAGCGCCTTGGGAATCCAATTGAGGACGGGGTAGAGGGACACGATGCCGTCGTAATCGTCCGGATATCGCTGGGCTGCCATCAGGGCTTCTCGGCCGCCGTTGGACCCGCCGATAAAATAGGTCCGTTGTGGCTTTTCGCCGTAATAGGATAGGACGATGGCGTAAGCGGTGTCTTTCGTCTTTTTCAGCTGGTCCGAAGCAAAATTATGGAGGGCTTCGTCATTGACGGCCCATGTGGAATCCCATACTTCTCCTTTATGGCCGCCATCGCTGCCGAAGGTCGCATACCCTTGATTGAGGGGCGGTATGAGTTCTGCCCCTTGGCCTTCTGTCTGGCCGTCGGCGGTAACCAGGGTGCCATTGAAGCCGCCTCCGCCGAACTGGACCATTTTATGGTTCCAATGACGCGGCAGATTGACTTGGAATTCAATATTCGGCGCCTGTGCATCGACGGGTTTAATGCTGCCGCGGACGGCATAATAGTCTCCGGCTTTCGTCGGGTCTGTATTTTTAGGGACATAGGTCACCTCTTGGATAACGGCACCTTTCGTAGGCAGGGCCAAGGCCGATGCTTCGATGGTCTGAGGGATACGCTGATTCCAGTGGGGGACAGCCGCGCTTGTTTTGGCAGTCGTTTGCAGGGCTGCCGTAACGGGAATGGGTTGTGCTGCCAGAACGGTTGACCCGATTCCCAGCGTTAACAGCAGGGCTGATGTGACAGCAACTGTCTTATAACTTAACTTTTTCATGGTTGACTCCTTTTCATTGGCTGATTTTTTTCCCGATTCCATAATAGCCAAAATCGTTTCCGACGCCATAGACGATGGGCTTCAATTGTTCCAGTATCGATGTATCTTTCTGCAGTAAGGCTTCATCCATTTCGACATCCATCACTTGACCGATGAATTGAGTGTGTGAGCCTATTTCATGGATTTGAATGATTTTGCACTCTAAATTGATCGGGAATTCTTGTATGTACGGGGCATCTACGACTTCGCTCCTTATAGCGGTAAGGCCCAGTTCTTTAAACTTGTCAACGTTTTTGCCGGAAAACCGTCCGCAGTAAGCGGCTTCTTTGGTAAAGTCTTCCGTCGCTAAATTCAGGGTAAAGGCTTTTCGTTCCATCAAGGCATGGTAGGTATGCGTTGCCGGCCTTACGGATATACAGACGCAAGGGGGGAGGCTGTTGCATACACCGCCCCAACCTACGGTCATGACATTGGCTTTTCCATCCCGGACATAAGTGGCTGCCAGATAAACCGGGGTGGGATAGATGGCTAATTTTGCTCCTATATTACGTTTCATCAGGTTCACTTGTTCCTTTCTTTGTGATGATATATTCTGCAAACGCTTTTCCGGCGCCGGTAAGTGCCGGAAGCATGTACGATTTATTGAATTGAATGATAGGAAGCCTGTCAACGGCTACTATTTGCATATGGGATAATACGTCTTCCATATGAGCCAAACAGGAAATGGCCCCTAATCCGGTTCCGCCGGCACAGGCGACAAGCATGCATTTTTTCCCGCCAAGGAAGTGATTTTTCCCGGTTTCACAACGTCGCAGTCTGTCTAAAAATGATTTCAGATTTTCTGCCATATCGTGCCAATACACAGGCGTCACCAACACGAACCCCTCGACTTCTTTCATTTTTTCGTAGAGGCCCATAAAATCATCTCGGATGATGCAAGAGCCCTTTTCTCGACAATCTCCCCAGCCGTTTTTACAGGCCAGACAATGTTTTATTGTCAGTCGGTTCATCTGCAGCGTTTCAACGAATACACCGGTTTGTTCCATTCCGTGTCGGATCCTTTCGGTTGCGGCGGCGGTCAAACCGTCTTTATTGGGACTGGCCCATATCATCAATAGTTTCATAACATACCTCGTTTCTATCCTTTCATGCATTGCGCTTCTCCGTTTCATTCTCCTTGTCCGTGCGTTCCATCGCATTCGTGTCGACCTTCTTCCGGCTTACACTTTTTGACGCAGTAAGGTTTCTTTCTTTCCCCTTGTTTCTTTTTTGTGGTATAGTGAAAAGGGAAAGGAGTGTTAACCATGGGCCATATTCTTCCTACTTATTATTTTTCCGGTGAGTATGAAACCCTGTACCCGGAATTACTTACCTTGGAACATACTGAAAAAGTTTTTCATAAAGGTGATTTCTTATGGACTATCGGGGAACCGATTACAACGGTCTACTACTTCCGTTCCGGGATTGCAGAAACGTATGTAGAGCATGAAAGAGGGCATCGAAAAATATTATCCTTTCATGGCGCAGGCACCATCTTTCCGGGGATGCAGAAATCTCATTATAAAATTGAAAATGCGATGGTTATACAAGCCTTGACGGAAGTAGCCGTCACTGCTTTTAAACGAGAGGATTTTTATCGATTTTCTCTCCGGAATCCGGCTTTGATGGACAGGCTGATCGAACATCAATCAGCCTATATCAACATGCTCATTTATGACGTGGCCCATCAGCGCTATAATTACACCTTCCTCAAACTCTGTAATTTTCTGTTTCTCATGGCCGAGAATAACCGGGACGGCAGCCATTCTGTCGCGATTACGCAGGAAAACATAGCGAACTTATTAGGGGTGGGGCGTAATCACGTTACAAAGTGCCTGTCCCGTCTGCGGCAGGAAAACATCATCAAGGTACAACGCGGTTGTATCAACATCTTGGATTTCGATAGATTAGCAGCCTACTGTTCACAGGAAACGCAGAAAACGGCTTCCTCTAAGTAGCATAGCATAAAAGCATTTTCTTGTTCTGTTCCCCAGGTAACAAAAAGGGAAGAAACAGAAAGTGCGGCTTGTTCGGTAAGAATTTAAAATCCCGAGAGGGGCTTATTAAAGCGCTTCTTGGGACTTTTTTTGTTTGGACGGTTTTGTTTTTCGGGCAATGGATTTGACAAAGAGAGGAGTCTGCCCTTATACTGGAAATCAGTCAAGGTAATGAGAACGGTTTTTGGAAACACGATATTAGCGTCAAACCTGGGTGGGGTTAAAAGTTTCAGAAATAGCCTGTTTCCTGGTTCCTGAGGGGATTAGGGCAGGATGCTTCGTTAGCGTAACGATGAATATTAGACGAGTGATAGAAAGGTGAGACGGATGAAAGATAAGAACAGAATTTGTGATATACTCAACATTAAATACCCCATTGTCCAGGCTGCGATGAACTGGATTACCGATGCGAAGATGGTTGCCGCCGTATCTAATGCCGGTGGCATGGGCGTTTTAGGCCCGAATGCCGGTGCAAAATTTGAAGGCCATCAACGCATTAGTACGGAAGATCGATATCGTAATGAATTTCGTAACATTAAGGCGCGGACGGATAAGCCTTTTGCAGTCAACGTGTTCTTGCCGGAAGACGGAATGACGGACATGGAGGCCTATTCAGAAAAAATCATTGACGTCGCCTTTGAAGAAGGGGTAAAGATTTTTGTAACCGTTGGCCAAGTTAATAAAAAATTGGTTAAGCAAATGAAAAAAGGGAATGGGCTTTGGGTTCATCGAGAACTGACGCCGTCGCCGGAAGCGGCCCGGTTGGCAGAGTCTGAAGGCGCGGATATCCTCATTGCCACGGGGTATGATGAAGGCGGATGGATTCCTCAAAATCAAATCGGGACCTTTTCCATTGTGCCAACCATTGTAGATGCGGTTCAGATTCCGGTCATGGCTACGGGCGGTATTAACGATATTCGCGGCGTAAGGGCTGCCTTTGCCCTTGGCGCGGAAGGCGTTTATGTAGGGACCCGCTTCATTCTGTCCGATGAGTGCCCGGCGTCGGATGCTTGTAAACAAGATATTATTCAATCAAAAGGGGGGGACTTGGTTTTTGTGTCCGGGACGCAGCGCTCCACACCGCATACATTTGCTAAAGAATTAGCCCGCCTGTACGAAGCAGGCATGTCCACAGCGGAACTCGATGAAAAAATCAATCAAATCGATGGTCTTCGTCCGGGGATGCTGGAAGGCAGGTTAGATGAGGGCATCGTTTCGGTCAACACGGCGATAGACTTGATTAAGGACGTAAAAAGTTGTGAAGGCATTGTCAAAGAACTGATGGCTGATTTTATCGATTGATATCTGAGCAGGTAACGTTGGATCTTTGAACCCTCGGTAAGATTGAGCGGCCTCCTGAAGTTGGATTTAAAAAAATCTAAGTTCGGGAGGCCGTTTTTTTGTATGTTGGGGCTATTCCGATGAGGTGAAAAGATTTGCGAAATCATTGCAGCTCTATCATGAAGTCTGTTTGGATATCCTGAAAAATAGAGGCTAAACCTGTCGATAGGATCATACCTATCGGCATTTTTTGTTATATATTTGGACATATAGTTTTCTTTACCCGGGACTTTCCGTCCTTTATAGGCAAAGAATAAGGGTGTAATAAGGCAATTTGTCGATTGGCTAAAATCCTTGCAAATGGCTTTCTATCGCGATGCAGCGGTTCTTTGCAATTCCCATTTTCGACGAGGTGTAACGCGTTACAGAAAGAGAAGATAAGAAGAGATAAGATATAGAAAAGATAAGATATAGAAAAGACAAGATACAAGACAAGATATGAGACAAGATGAAAGGGCGATGAGAGCGGTATAAGGGAGACATTATATTTTTTTTTATTTTAAAAATTTACGCACCTGATTTTGAGTTAGGTGAAAGAAGAAAATCGGGTAACATCTTTTCTTTACCCGACTCGATGCGTTGCTCTTGCTTTTGCCTAAAAACGTATATTCACTATGGACAAATGTATTAATTTGCAAATTTTTGAAAGTTCAGAAAACGTTAAGTATATGAATGCCAGCCTTAGCATTTAGAATGTATGGAGTCAGAAATAGATATAATAAACTGAAATAAGGAAAAATACGAAAGAATCAAATGGGAAAATGGGGCCTTTTTGGAAAAAGTTTGAAAAAAACTTTAGACGATTGGCATTTTTTTTGTCCTAGTATAGTAGAGGGGTAATTTCTAAAGAGTCATTCTAAGATGAAACAGGGGCTGCCGGAAATGAAAGGGCACGATGAGGGAAAACGAAGGTTTGGGACGGGGGAAGACCTTGCCGGATTTTTGGCTGAAACTGTGTGTGTAGAATGGACGAATGTATTAATTTGTAAATTTCTGAAAGTTCAGAAAACTTTAGGTATTTCGTGGATATTGATTGATAGTTATGAATAAAGTCGTCATAAAAAGATTGTTAATTCTGAAATAGGGGGTATTTTCGAGAAAAGATAAAATGAAAAACGGAATTTTGGCGAAAATTTGTGCCGCATTTCGATTTATTTTTCTCTTATATAAGTAGAGGGGGAATTTCGAAAGACAATCCCTAAAACGAAAATGAGGTGTTGGCAATGAACAAGTTACAATGGTTGAAAACGAAAGTAGGACTCTTTTTAGATCCCCGTATTCTTTATTTGATGAATCTTCCCAACGGCGATTCGTACATCGTCTTATGGTTCTTCTTAAAGGATATGGCCGGCATGGTCAATGACGACGGAAAGATTTACGTCTCCGAGACCGAGCCCCTTACGACGCAGCTCATTGCCAAGAGCCTGCATCGCCGTCAGCCTTTTATTGAAAACGGATTGCGTGCACTCGAGCAGGTCGACCTTATCGAACGCGACGAAAAAGGGATGATACGTATCGTCATCTGGGATGAACTGCAAAGCTTTCATCGAGATGAGAGGCGACGGGAGCAGACCCATGAACGGGTCCGCCGCTACCGGGAGAGGCAGCGCATGGCTCAAGAGGAAGAAACTCAACCGGAAGGTCTTCCGGAAGAAAGCCCCCTCATCGAACCTTTCGGCGAAGACCATCCGGATACTCCGGAAGAAGAACCGGTTGTCCTGCCCATCGATGAGCTCGTTGAAGCATCTGTCGTAGTCGAAAAGGGACATGACATGTCGCAGGAGAAACTTTCTGCTACTGATGAAGGGGAAGAGCCTCAATCGGAACCGGAAAGGCTTACAGGCGAAGCTGTGACGACGCCGAAGGCCGTGAAGGGCTATGCCTCGGTCCAGACCTATCAGAACCTCTTTGGGCCCATGCAGGGCGATTTTGCACACCGCTTGATTACCTTGGAAAACATGTGGGGCAGCGAACCCACTTGTACGGCCATTGAGATGGCTCACGAAAACAAGGTCAATAATATAAACTACATTGCCGCTATTTTGAAGAATAGCAACGGACGCCCCATGCGCGGCAAACGAAAGGAAGATAAGTACCATGGCTATCCCAACTTTGAGGCCTACGTTGAAGGCGTACTGCGAGGCGAACCGGAATACAAACCCCATCTTCAGCGAGACGGTGAAAGAAAATCGGGACTGCGGCATATCAGCGACACCGGAAAGGGGCTTGTCTGATCAAAGCTTCGGAGCCGGTACTTTTTCGGTCGTTTTTCCCCATTATGTCTGATTTTTCGCCTCGGTATCATCTTTGAAGCCTGAAAATGGCCGTGATTTCCCTGTCTATCGGAAGCCCCAGAGACATCTGGTGCCCCGGCAGGAAACCATCATCATCGAAATGGAAAACTTTTTTCAAAAAAACGCTTGACAGGTAGTTACTACCGGTTGATATCCTTGTTTCAAGAAGAGCGATACAAGCTCCTTCTCATACATAAAGTATAAATCTGAAAGGTTGGTTATCGTGAACCAAAGTATCAAGAAAAAAATATGGAATCTATTTTTAATAGGAGGATTGATGATTATGGGAATAAATGGAAATACAGCAGCTGCCGCTTCGCCGAATGGGAATCCCTTCGGCCTCGTCTACGGCAATGCCATTGAAAAGAATGAACCGGGCAAGGTGAATATCCGCCCTGTCGAATATGAAGTGGATGGTATCAAGGTTTCGGCCAACCTCTATTTGCCGGCCGATTACGACGAAAAGAGCGATAAGAAGTATGCAACCATTACCGTGGCGCATCCCAACGGCGGCACGAAGGAACAGGTAGCCGGCCTGTACGCCCAGCGTCTGGCTGAACTGGGCTATATCACGGTCGCTGCCGATGCTCGCTATCAGGGGGCCAGCGGCGGGACACCGCGCCTTCGCGATTACCCGTCGAATCGCATTGAAGATGTGAGCGGCATGGTCGATTACCTGTCTACGTTGAAGAAAGTCGATCGAGCTCGCATTGCCGCCCTCGGCATCTGCGGCGGCGGTGGTTATACGCTGGCAGCCGCCCAGACGGATAAGCGCATCAAGGCTGTGGCAACCTTGTCCATGTTTAACTCCGGCCGGGTACGTCGCAATGGCTTCCATGATGCCGATATCGCAGGCATTCCGGCTCGCCTTCAAAAAGCGGCCGATGCCCGGGAAAAAGAACTTTCTGGCGAAATCGTCTATGAAGGTTTCCTGCCTCCTAACGCTACCGATGACGATCTTCGGGCCAAGATGGCAGAGCTCCCGGAAAATACCCTCTATCGTGACGGCATCGAATACTATGGACTGACCCATCGCCATCCCAATGCGACGGGAAGCTACACGACGGAATCGCTCATGAAACTCATGGCCTTTGACGTCGAAGATCGGATGGATCTCATCGATCAGCCCCTGTTGATGATGGCCGGCGATAAGGCCGACACCCTCTACATGACGGAAGATGCCTTTGCCAAAGCCAGCGGTACGAATGATAAGGAATTGTTCCTCATCAAAGGCGCCAGCCATATTCGGACCTATTGGGTGCCGGAATACGTCGATGAAGCTGTCAATAAACTGGCTGATTTCTACGGGAAGCGTCTGTAAGCGTAAGCCCATACGTTGTAACCAGTTCAACTGGGGACGGAAAGCCCTGCCGGTGTCGGTTTAGGGCTTTTCGGCCTGGGGGATTACGCCTTATCATGGCGTTTGACGCTTCATTTTTTGGATATCCCTTGATAGAGGCAGTGCCTAAAAAGTGCGAAAGCCCCTCTTTGGGCGCCGTATCCGGGGATACCATGAGAAAGGAGACGATTGTTGAAGATGATTAAGAGGACAACCGGGGCCTTTTCGTTGGATTCAACCATCCGCGATGTCATACAGGATGAGGCATTTTCCGGCTTCGGACGCCTGCTGTTTCCCGTACACCGGCCCTTGCCGCCTTCGATGACGCTGCGGGATTTGGGAAAAGCCCTGATTTGGTACAGCCATGTAAAGCCGCAGCGGACGGTGAGCATCGTCAATGACCTATACGCGCGGGCGACTGCCGGCGAGACGATTTTTTACGATATCTACAGTCCGGAAGAAAAGGCGAACGATCCCGCTAAAAGGGAGACGGGGTTATTTTTCTTTCGCGGCAAGCCCAACGGGAAGACGGCGATCCTCAGCGCCGGCGGCGGATTTGCCTATGTGGCAGCCATGCAGGACAGTTTTCCTCATGCTCAGGAACTGGCGAAACGCGGCTATAACGCCTTTGCCATCATCTATCGCCCCGACGCCCAAAAAGCCTGTGAAGATTTGGCCCGGGCCATTGCCTTTATCCATGACCATGCAAGAGAACTAAATATCGATGTCAGCGATTATTCCCTCTGGGGCGGCTCGGCAGGCGCGCGGATGGCAGCCTGGGTCGGTACCTATGGGACGGGAGCCTTTGGCGAAAGACCATACCCTCAGCCGGCGGCGGTCATCATGGAGTATACTGGCCTGTCGGACGTCATCGGGAATGAGCCGCCTACGTATAACTGCGTCGGGACGGCCGACGGCATTGCCTGGTATGGCACCATGAAACGACGGATCGAAGGCATTCGGGCCCATGGAACCGATGCCGACATCGAAATTTTCCCGGGGCTGCCTCATGGCTTTGGCCTCGGCGAAGGGACCGTTGCCGAAGGATGGATCCATCGAGCCGTCTCTTTTTGGCAGCGGCAAATGAAAGATTGAAAGATTATTTTATGATTTGGATGACAGCCTTTGGCTGTCAGAAAGGAAGCATTATGAGTATTTTATTTATCAACGGAAGCCCCAATAAAAATGGAAATACGGCCAAGATGGCTGGGGAACTCCTTAAAAATCAGACCTATGAAACGCTGAACCTCGTCGATTACCGGATCAATGCCTATGGACAGGACCTGCCCGGAGACCAGTTGGACGCCGTTCTTGAAAAGATTGAACAGGCCGATGTCCTCGTCGTCGGATCGCCGGTGTACTGGCATAATATCTGCGGCTCCGTACGAAATGTACTGGACCGGTTTTACGGGAAGGTTTCCCAAGGCAGCTTATCCGGTAAAAAACTCTTCTTCATCTTCCAGGGAGCTGCGCCGGAAACGTGGATGCTCGAAGCGGGCGAGTTCACGATGAAACGTTTTGCCGCCTTATACGGCCTGACTTATGTGGGCATGGCCAAAAACGCGAAAGAAGCGGGGGACCTGGCCGCTTCCTTATAAGTTAGAAAGAATCCTGTCGGGCAGGTGTGCCTAAGAAGGCGGGAGAAAAGAGACTGTTATTCAAAAAGAGGTGAAGAGAGATGGTAAGATGGATTTTGTTTTTTATGGTGATGCTGTCGTCTCTGTTGCCGGTTATGACCATCGATGCGGCTGAACCGCAAAAGATGCCTTTTCCCGTGGGGAAGGATATTTCTGACCGCTTTGTCGGGACTGTTCATCGGAATGATTTAATCGAGGCTGATGATGTCTATCAGGTTCCTCAGACCAATGTCATTACTTTCGAGCCGGGAAGCTACAGCGGCTGGCATGCCCATGGGGCTATGACCGTCATCGGTGTTGCCGGTAAGGGCATTTATCAGGAATGGGGAAAAGATGCCGTTCGTATCAACCCCGGTGACGTCGTCGAGATTCCCGCCGGTGTCAGCCATTTTCACGGCGCGGTTAAAGACTCGGCCTTTCAGCAAATCGTCATTTACGATAAGAACTGGCAGGCTCCGAAGGATGCCGCGGCCGTCCATACGGGACCGCTGAGCCCTGAGGAATATGAAAATATCCATTTTTCCGATACGGGCAAGACGAAGGCTGCCGAAAAAAGAGATGACGCCTTTCTGTTCTCTTATTCACCGGAACCGTATCCATCGCCGAATTTCAATCACCCCGTCTATTTGGGGAAGGTACTGACAAAGCCGAACGCTGCGGGTTCTCCGGAATGGACGTATGTCGTCTTTCCCAAAGGAACCTATAACCGTTGGCATAGCCATAAGACCGGGCAAATCTTGATCGCCGCCGACGGTGTGGGCTACCATCAAATACAGGGCGGCAAAATAGAAGTCCTCCATCCCGGAGACGTCGTTTATTGCCCGCCAGGCGTCGTCCATTGGCACGGCGCTGCCCCAAACAGCACCTTTGCCCACATTGCCATCAGCCCACACGATAACCATGATGTGACCTGGTACGATTTCCCGACGGCAGAATATGAATCACTTTCCGGCGTATCCGATAAGACAACCGTCGAAAACGGTGCGGCTTAAATCAAGATAGATAACAGCCGAATCCGGCTATGAATGAAACCTAGCCTATTGCCATTTCTAAAGGGCGGCTGGAGCGTAAAAGGGAACTTGCCTTTTGTGAACCGACCCCTTAAAGTTGGACCTAAAAATCTAACTTTAGGAGGTCGGTTTTTCAATGGGCGAGTCTTTTTTGTTGTATAGGATAGGTTTGACTGGGCAACGGGAAAATTTTGTATAAGGCCAACATCATTATTGCGGACGATGACATATTCTGTCATGACTGTGCGGTATAATAGGAATTACAGTACCGATGAAAATTCGACATCACACTATTGGGAGGTAAGGGAGATGACGGTATCGAGATTTCGTTTTTTGGAGCAGGATTTTCCTCAATTGTATGATCTCTGCGTCTGGGCCGAGGCGGCTTCCGAGGCTAAGGAGGTCATGGAGGAGATGCGCCGGGCCATGAGATGGATGATTCGTGATTTAGGGACTCATTATATGAATTTGTTTGAGGGCATCAATGAATTAGAAGGACGCCAGCTCTTCAATCAAGCCTTAAGCCGGCAGTTCCATGACCTTCGCCGTATGATCGAGTCCTATGGCTGGGAGACGGCGGACCGGCAGCCGTGTTTGGATAGTTTATTGATCCTGACTGTAGCCTATGGGCTGAAAAAGGGAAAATCGTACAGGACGGAAGACTTTTTGCCCGCTGATGTTCCCGCCGTGAGCCGCTATTTGACTCAAGGCGGAAGACTGTCCGGGGACACCGAAAAAGAGGTACAGCAGGTGCAGCCCCTGTCCCGTCGGGTCTTTGAAACGCCGAGTGCCTTCCGACAGCGGATAACGGCTATGGAGCCCGTGTATATTGGCTGTGCTATTCTTGATCCCAGTAAAGGCGACGGGTATACGGACAGCTGTTTTTTGAGGTACCATATCGATCATAATCCGGATATCCGATTTTCGCCTGTCCAAGCTTTTTACGTGACCGGCGTGACCGATGACACGGTCATCGACGGGGAGTTGGTGGCAAAGTTAAGGATCCATGAGGATGAGGTCTGTTGTGATTACAGCCGGGTTTATTTGAAGCATGGCGACGAGTTAATCGCCGTACAGTCCATCTGTTGGGAGAAATTCTGCTATGAAACGGAGGAAGCCTATGATGAAAGGATCAGCCGCATGCCCTTCCTGCCCTTTGGTAGGGTGACGGCGGTACTTGCAGACTATGATGCCGAGGCAGAGCGGGTGCCATTTTTTATTCGGCCCTTTTGCTTTTGTGCAAAAGATGATTATGCAGAAACGATCTTGAAAAATGTAGGATTGACCAAGACCGGGGTTGTCAATTCTCGGGTTCATCTTCCCTGTAACCGTGATATGGTAAATAAGATTTCTCGTTCGCCAAAGCAGCTCACCCTTTTTTTGAAGTTCCATACGGTCGAGGTGGTTGCTGAATTTGTAGTGTGGCGAGACGATGTCGGGGAGGTTTTCCACAGCGCGTATAAGAATCAGCAGGACTGGGGCGGTGCAATATGGCATCAGAAATGGTATCGGGAAGCCGTTGAACTGGGAGATCCCATGGCACAATACAATTTGGGAGGAGAAGCATCATGGGATGGAGATGAGTATCAGGCCTTTTTATGGTTCCAAAAATCAGCCGACCAAGGCCATGCCAGTGCGCAGTATCAGTTAGGGGACTGCTATTATGAAGGAAGAGGCGTCGCACAAGATTACAGCAAAGCCGCAGCGTGGTACCAAAAAGCAGCTGATCAAGGAGATGACGATGCACAGTGTGATTTAGGAAGGTGCTATTACTTTGGCAATGGTGTTGAACAAGATTATCGAAAAGCTATAGAATGGTTTCGAAAAGCAGCGAATCGGGAAAATGGCAGTGCCGAAGCCATGTGCTATTTGGGAAACTGTTATCGTTACGGTAACGGCGTTGAACCAAATCGTGAACAAGCCATAAAATGGTATAAAAAAGCGGCTATGGACAGCGAGTTCGATGAGGACTTGCAGGAAATTGTCCGGCAGGCCTTAGCAGAAATGTAACTTTTGGGTGTGAAAAGGCCATAAGGCATCGGATTGTGATGAAGGTACCTTTTTTGAGGGACTTTGCTGCCTCATTCGTGATATAATTAAATTTAAGTTGAAAATGCATTATTCAAAACACGATATAAGGCGGTATAAGGATATGTCTCACGAAGAAAAAAGGGTATGGGGTATCCATACAACGGATGATAATTTATTTTTGCAGCGCCATGTCATTGCCATTGGTTGGGAGGATATGGGTGATTTGAGTCAGCTCGAAGCCAATCGCGATGCTTTCAAGGAAAAGTACGCAGCCGTTTATCCCGATGCCCGGAAGGGCAGGATTTCAACCCATGCCGGTATGCTCTATCGATTTGTCCACGAGGTCGGAATCGGCGATTACGTGGTATTCCCGTCCAAAATCGATCGCCGGATTAATATCGGCATCATTGAAGGGGAATATGAGTTTCATCCGGGCGATGCATCGTATGGTCAGCAGCGCAAGGTGAAATGGTTGAAGCATCTTCCCCGGACTTCCTTCTCTCAAGGTGCGCTGTATGAAATCGGTTCAGCTCTGACCTTCTTTTTGGTGAAAAATTATGCCGACGAGTATCTTTCTGCCCTTGATAAGGGATTCGAGAAACACACGGAAGCCATCGGGGATGAGGAAGATGACAGTGTGGGGGCTACGGCAGCGGATATTGTAGAGGCGACGAGAGATTTCATTTTGAAGGAATTGAGCAAGCATCTCAAAGGATATGGTTTAGAGGACTTTGTGGCCGACCTCTTACGGGCCATGGGGTATCGTACCATCGTGTCGGCCCATGGCGGAGACAGCGGAATCGACATTACGGCTTATAAAGATGAGCTGCCGCCTCGTATTCTGGTGCAGGTCAAAAGCCAGGACGGCGACATAAGGGAAGCGGCCATCCAATCTTTGAAAGGTGCCATGCGGGAAGGGGACTACGGCCTGTTTGTCACCTTATCCAACTATACCCGGAATGCTCAAAAGTATCTGGCCAATACGCCCATCATTCGCGGCATCAATGGAAACGAGCTGGTCGATTTGATCTTGAAATACTATCCGGATTTGAGTGAAAAGTATCAACAGATGATTCCTTTAAAGCGTGTCTATATCCCCGTTGTAAAAGAAGATTCTCAGCCATAGGCGAACTCCTTTCAATCATAAAAGAAAAAGACATATCGAACCCTTTTTGGCCCTTGGCAGAAGCTGAGCTAAAAGAAAGGCGCGATATGTCTTTTTGTGCTGCAAATCCGGTGAGGCAGAAGGGGTTTTATGGCAATGATTCCGCTGCCGATGGCACATCGTGGATACGGGTGCCGGCATCGGCCGTCGGGAGCATAGAGTGAGCATCTTTTTTGTATAAAACAGTATAACAAAGTTGCCTTTATTTTGTTATAATGGAAATAGCTATAAATCGCAGGTATAGTCAGATGACTAAAAAATAGAGAATTCATTGTGACCGGAACGGACGCTGAAAGGGGGAAAACGTCGGCAGTACAGGGCCTTTTGAACATGAATTCTATGAATAGAGACAATTTTTGTCACGATGGCTTTGTATAATAGGAATTATAAAGAATCACATGGAGGGTGTTTTTCGTATTTGCTACCAGTCAGATGGCTACTCAATTAGTTGTTCTGTCGTTCGATACTCTCTATCATGACGAGTACTGCGATGGCCTATTGTTATGAGGATAGGTCGTTATTTTTCGTAAAGGGGATGAAGCGGGTGAGAAAGTTGGCTAAGGCATTGGCAGTCTTTTTGTTGATATATCTGATCCTGTATGGCTGCGCCGGTCCTTCGAAGGCTGCCGACGTTTGGGTCGATCATTGGGCTTCGGAAAATGTGGATTTGTATGTCATGGATGATATCTTAGCCTCCGGAACCGACTCACAGGGACCGTGGTTTGCCGTAGCTGTCAAACGGGTTCAAAATGGCAAGTTGGATAAAGTGGTGACTTGGCGGTTCTTTAAGGCCGATACGGTGTGGCAATATTACACGAGCACCATGGCCGGCAGCCGTCGTACGGGCGTCCTGGTGCCTAACAAAATCTTTGAATATGGGATGAAGCAGTTGGGATGGTCCTATTCGAGTGATGGCACGCATTATTACTAAGGCGCTGCTATGTGTATGATTGACAGGCTGTTCTATTCACAAAGGAGATGAGGTCGTGAAACGGTTGTGGAAGACGTTATTGATTTGTTGTGTGGGATGTATGTGCTTCTTTGCCAGCACCGGTTCTGCCGGGGCTACTGACGTTTGGGTCAACCATATGGCATCGGAGAATGTAGACGTCTATGTCATGGATGATACCTTAACCTATGGGACGAGTGCGACCGGGAAGTGGTTTTCTGTCTCTGTAAAGCGGGTTCAAAACGGCAGGTTGGATCAAGTGATGACTTGGCGTTTTTCTCAGTACAAGAGCGATATGTGGCGGTATCGGACTAATACCATGTCTGGGAGTCAGACGAGTATCCTCATGGCGCCGAATAAGATTTTTGAATATGGCATGAATCGGTTAGGCTGGTCCTATAGCCTCAACGGGACGTATTATTATTAAGCATCTATTGTCTGATTCGTTGCCAGAAAAAGGAATTGAAACAATTATTCTAAATCGAGGATGAAAGCCGCGGGTCTGTGGACTTGCGGCTTTTCTTTTGGGGTGACTGACCTTGCAGGGCGGTTCGCTAAGGGCGTCTGAGCTTCACCGAAATCAGACGTTCAAAGGTTCTTGCAGAAAACGCGTAATCTCTTCGAGCCTTTCCGGAGAGATGGCCAACACTTTATCGAAGGGAGGCTCCAAGGTGACGACGTGAAGTTCGTTGGGCGTTATGGATTGGACTGCCTTGTGGAAAATTTCGAGAGAGTCCGCATCGTCACTGTAGCCTTTGACGATGGTGATCTCCAGATGGAAGCGGCCGCTGTAGTTTTTTCGGAATCGGACCATGTTGTTTATGTGCTGATGAAGGGTGTAGCCCGGAAGGGGGCGCTGTGCCTTTTGGAAGGCTGCTTCGTGAGCCATTTTCAGTTCGCCAATGACTTCTTCACAGTGACCGGCCAGTCTGGCGTATTCCGGATTTCCATAGAGGTAGCCGTTGGAGAGGAGGCGTACGGGAATTCCGGCTTCGTGGATGGTATGGATAATCTGTTCGAGTTCCGGAAGCAGCAGGGCTTCTCCCAGGGCGTTGATAAATACGAGATCGGGCTGTACTTTTTGAAGGCGCTGCCGCAAGTCAGCGATGGCCGGGGCCATGTCGTCCAAATGGACGGCTTCTTCGGTTTGTATGTGGGTTAACTTTCGGCTGACCGGGCAGAAGATGCAGTTGAAGTTGCAGTATTTGTCGGGGAAAAGATTGACCTCTAAGATCGTTTTTCCATTTTCTTCATAAGGTTCCTTGTAAAAGAATGTATCCATCGTTTTTCCTCCTAACATGAAAAAGGCGCCGCGTCCTCATCTGCTAAGACCTAACGATGAGGAACACGGCGCACTCTGACTACTCGGCAGCAGTCAGTACCATTACATATGAAGTTGAACTGATTATAGCAAAACTTTGGGAAAGAATCAATGGGAAATTCTCTTTCGAGGGCTCATCCCTTATCGGTAGCGAGGAACTTCCTTCGATGGTATAATATAGGATATGGAAACATGTGTTTGCTAACGGGTTCGTCAGGGCTGCCGCCTCTGTTTCAAGGACTATCATGGCTCTAAGCCTTTGATTTGATGGGGACCGAGAAGAGAGGGCTGCCTTTCGGGCTAAGAAAGGGGAGAAAAAGATGGGATATTGTGAATGGGCCAATACGGATCCGCTCAATACGACGTATCATGACAACGAATGGGGCGTTCCCGTTCACGATGATCGGCAGATGTTCGAGCATTTGACCTTGGAAAACCTGCAGTGCGGCCTCAGTTGGCTGATCGTTTTGCGCAAGCGGGATATTTTCCGGCAGTGTTTCGACAACTTTGATTACGATAAGGTGGCAGCTTACGACGACGCCGATGTGGAACGCATCATAAATACCGACGGCATGATCCGCTCGCCCCGGAAGATACAGGCTGTCATCAACAATGCCCGCTGCTGTCAAAAACTGCGCGACGAATTCGGAAGCTTGTGCGACTACTTCTGGAGCTTCACCGGCGGAAAAACGATTCTCTATCAAGGCCATGCCAAGGGAGCGATTCCGGTCCGCAACGGCTTGTCGGAACGAATCAGCAAAGATATGAAGAAGCGCGGTTTTAAGTATGTCGGCGGTGTCACTATTTACTCCCACCTCCAAGCCTGCGGCGTCATTAACGACCACGATGCCACTTGCCCGCGCCGCCAGATCATCATCGACAGCCATCCGACGGTGACGAAACGAAAAGATAACGAAGTCTATTGAAGGATAGAGACGCCGTGAGTTTAGAGGACTGACGGCGTTTTTGCGTATGGCCTTGTTTCCCGAGACGGTACTCCATACTATTTTATGATTTGAACCGGGACCTTCTGAGAAATCATAAAGAGTGTATCAACATCAATCGTGCCGTCGACAGGAATCGACTGACTCACACGATTAGAACGTCAGCGTCCTGTGAGGCGGAGCCTTTCGAGATAAGGGGGCGTGGCTGTATTTTGAGCCATCTCTTTAATAGGGATACGGCCTGTAGAAGCGTCATTAAATCTTTTTTTAAAAAAATAGTTCATATAAGTTGTAGTTAAAATAAAATCGTGCTATAATGAGCCTAAAGGATACATGACATGTCGATTTATTCTTATCGAAGGCAACGTCGTGAACCGGACGTTAGCTTTCGTGTCATTCATTGGAAATGCTTGAGAAAAGGAGAGGATGTCCGGGGAGAATTTTTATCTAACTTCAATGCATATACTTTGTGAAGATTATTACATAGTGGTATAATGAGTTTAAAAGATACCTATATGTCAAGATTTTCTTGTCAGGAGTAGCATCGTGAACCAGTCTAGGCTTGCAGCTTACAGTCATGGACTGGCCTGACGACGTATCGATAGGAGATTATATGGAAAAAATTATTGCCCATTTTCGAAAAGATGAGAATGGTCGGATTGTGGTGCAGCCCCTTCGGGATCACTTGGTGAACGTTGCCGAGAAGATGGAAGCGGCGGCGACACCTTGGGGATTGGGCGCCTTGGCGAAATTGACCGGCCTTTTGCATGATTTTTCTAAGAGTCGAAGTCAGTCTATCGGAAACTGTAAGTCCTTTCAGGAGTATATGCGAGACATCATTGACGATTCCGAAAGGGCCGCCAGCTATCGTGGTAAAATTGATCATTCGACTGGGGGAGCCCAATTTTTATCGGAGCGTTATAGAGGTGTCAACCCGGGCAGCAATAGAAGACGGACCATTGCTTTAGCGGGATTGGCGGTCATGTCTCATCATAGTGGATTGGAGAATTTCTTGAGCGAGTACGGCGAATCGGATTATGTAAGGCGTCTGTATAAAAAAGATGTCAAAACAGAGGATGGAGAGGAAGAAGCTTACTTTTTTGAATCCGTCATAGCACAGCCCGATTTAGATGATTTATTTAATCAAGCCTGCAAGGAAGTCAAAGCTCTTGATGCTCGCATTTATAAGGCCCGTCAGACTGGAAGCAAAGACAGTCTGACACACTATTGGACTTATTGGTTTTACTGGGGCATGGTCGAAAGGCTGCTCTTTAGTTGGCTTGTGGATGCTGATCGATTGGATTCGGCAGAGTTTGAAGGGAGCTCCTCTTTGACCCGGGATTGGGATTGTGATAAGCTTTGGAATCTCCTTTCTAGGAAATTGGAAGATAAGCTTCACTCCTTTGCCCTGCCGGCAGAGGGTAAGGCCAGGGCCATTGCCTTGGAACGGCAAAAAATCAGTGATGCCTGCCAACACTTTGGAACGGAGAAACCGGGCATCTACTCCTTGTCAGTACCGACGGGGAGCGGGAAAACGTTGGCCAGTATGCGTTTTGCCCTGGCTCAGGCCAAAAAGTACCATAAAAAGCGTATCATCGTCGTCATTCCTTATACGTCGATCATCGATCAGAATGCCAAGGAAATCCGCGACGTATTCCAATTTGATGAGGCCGTGTTGGAGCACCATTCCAACGTATTGCCCAAGGAAGACATGAGTGAGGAAGAGCGGGAATGGCGGAAGTTATTGACCGAACGCTGGGATACACCGGTTATTTTTACGACCCAGGTACATTTCCTCGATACCTTGTTCGATGGCAGCTGCCAATCTGCCCGTCGACTGCAGGCCTTGGCCGACAGCATCATTATCTTTGATGAAATTCAGACGATTCCAATTAAATGTACCTATATCTTTAATATGGCCATGAATTTTCTAAAGAATTTTGCCGGCGTTACGGCCGTTCTCTGCACTGCGACGCAGCCTCAATTGGATACATTGCCTATTCCTATTCATGCTGATGGGGAAATGATTAGTGATTTAAAATCTACTTTTGAGGCTTTTCAGCGAGTGCGATTCGAGTATTTGAAAGATGAACTGTATACGGCGGAAACGCTGGCACCCTTGCTGCTTCAAGATGCGAGGGAGCGGGGCAGTGTCCTCTGTATCGTCAATCTGACCCGTCAGGCGCGAACGATTTATCAGGCGTTACAAAACCTGATCGAAGAACGTCAGGACGACGTCGACATCATTCATTTGAGTACCAAGATGTGCCCGGCCCATCGAAAGCATGAAATCGATCGCATGAAGGAGGCCTTGCTTGCCATTCATAACGGGAAGTCGAAGCGCAAGCTCATCTGTATCTCAACGCAGCTGATTGAAGCCGGCGTCGACGTGTCCTTCACGACAGTCTATCGCGCTTTGGCGGGCTTTGATTCCATAGCTCAAGCGGCAGGTCGCTGCAACCGCCACGGTGAAATGGAATATGGACTGGTCAAGGTTTTCCAACTGGAAGGGGAGAAATTAGATAAGCTGCCCGATATCCAAATTGGGGTCAAAATGGCCAAAGACTTGCTCCATACAGTTGATATTCAAGATATTCTTCAACCTGAAAATCTGGTTCGTTATTTTAAAAAATATTATGGTGATCACGGGGAAGGTAATAAATCTTACAAATTACCACCCAAAAACATTACGGTATTGGATCTCCTTTCGGGAAATGATGCCGGTTGTGGGGTCTGTGGAGGGCCAGATAAGATACCCGGGGGCGAAGAAATACTTTGCGACAGGCAGGCTTTTAGGGACGTCAGTAAAGCTTTTTGTGTCATCGACTCGGCAACCATCGGTATTGTCGTACCTTATGGAAAGGGGGCTGATTTAATTACAGCCTTGAACGGTGAGGTTGAGAATCCTGAAGAGCTCTTGGCCTTACTGAAGCAGGCTCAGCAGTATACGGTCAATGCTTTTTCCTATGAAGTGGAGCAGCTTCAGCGAATGGGCGCTATTTTCCAAACACTGCAAGGCCCGCTGGCTTTGAAAGAAGCGTATTATGATTCAGCCACCGGTCTTAAGTTGGAAGAACAGTCCAATCCACTTTGTATGAGTTAAGGAGGGGATATTTTGCGAAATGAAATAACCTTTAAAGTGTACGGCAGGATGGCGTTATTTTCCGATCCCATTACCCGCATGGGCGGTGAAAAAGCCTCCTATGCCGTGCCGACGTATCAGGCCTTGAAAGGCATCGTGGAAAGCGTGTATTGGAAACCCACGATTTACTGGGTCATCGATGAGATGCGGGTCATGAAGGAAATACGCACTCAGTCTCGGGGGATAAAACCCCTCGTTTATGGCGGCGGCAATGAACTCTCGATTTATAAGTATCTGAGCGATGTGTGCTATGAAGTGAAGGCTCATTTCGAGTTCAATCTTCATCGGCCGGATCTTGCCTGCGACCGCAATGAAAATAAGCACCACAACATTGCCGAACGGATGGTCGAACGAGGCGGACGCCGCGATATTTTCTTAGGCACGCGGGAATGCCAGGGCTATGTAGAGCCTGTTGCCTATGGTGAAGCTCCCGGTTTTTACGATAATACCCCGGCCATTCCCTTAGGTACGATGTTCCATGGCTTTAACTATCCCGATGAAACAGGGCGGGATATGCTGCAGGTCCGGCTCTGGCAGCCGGTCATGGAGCACGGAATCGTTCGATTCATCCGGCCTGAAGCCTGTACTCTTGTGCGGGATATCCGTAAAGGGAAGGCCAAAGTCTTTACACCGGACGATATCTGCCTTGTTGAACGGGAAGCCGCCGGGCTGGAAGGAGAACGCTTATGAGCTGGATTTCACAGTTAGTTAAAACGTATGATATCCATGATGACTTGGTGGGTAAAAGGGATATCGAGGGGAGTAAGGCTGTTTTAATGCCAATCTGTCATGCCGTACAGCAGGCCCAAATCGAATTGACTATCGACGGTGAGGGCAACTTTAGTCATGCCAGGGCTCTTCCCAAGGCAGAGCAGTCAACCCTCCTTCCTTGTACGCCGGCTTCGGAGATTAGGACGTCGAACTTGGCGCCTCATCCGCTGCATGATAAATTAATCTACATTGCTCGTGACTGTGACTTATATCGAGAAGAACGGGATAAAGAAGGAAGAAGCCCTTACTCGCTCTATGTGGAACTACTGGGGAAATGGGTTCAATCGCCTTATAGTACCCCTAAGGTAGAAGCGGTCTATAAATACGTTACTCAGCATGATATCATCGATGACCTGTGCAGGGACAATCCGCCCGTCCTCTATCGCGATGAAGATGGCAAGATTATGCAAAAATGGCCTTATAAAGATCAGGAAAAACCACTGATTTTTTCGGTAATAGTCGATGATATTTTTAAATCCGTAGTCCGTTTTCGGGTCATTGACGTTCCCGGTGATAATGAACCGGATTTATGGAAGGATCAGGAATTACAGCGGCAATATATAGCCTTTTTTGAGCATGAATTTTCTAAAGATTTGGAGCTTTGTTATGCAACAGGGAAAATGATGCGTCCTGCTGGCAAACAAGGCAAGGGAATTCGGTTTTCTGGGGATGGGGCTAAGCTCATTTCGTCCAATGATAATCAATGGTTTACCTTCCGCGGCCGTTTTGAAAACGCGCATGAATGTTTGTCTCTCGGCCATGAAACCTTGCAAAAAGCTACTAATGCCTTGGCATGGCTTATTCGTAACCAAGGACATAATTGTGATGGCCGCGTCTTTTTAGCTTGGAGTTCATCCATGCCTATTCCCAGCGTTCTTTCTGATACGGAGGAGGTTATCGCCGCGGAAGAAAGCTTTGCGGATCTACTGAGTGCTCCTCCAGAAATGACTCGTCCGCAAACTCAGGAAGAATGGGAAGTGAGCTTTGATAAGGCCATTAAAGGTTATTCTCATGTTTTTAAACAAGATCCGGCTGCCAAGGCCAATGTCATGGTCCTCGATGCGGCGACACTGGGGCGGCTGTCGATTTGTTACTATGATGAGTTTTCCGGGATGGATTTCATTAATCGAATTGAAAAATGGCATGAATCGGGCTTTTGGATTCAGCATAAAGATGATCCCGCCCGTAAAGGAAACAAACAGCGTGATAAAAAAGTAGACCGTAGATACCATAGAACGGCACCAAAATATGTTGGCGTACCATCGCCACTCAACATTATCAAGGCCTGTTATGGAGAAAACGTTAATAGCAGTAAAAAGAAAATGGAGATTGAGCGCATCTTCTACTGCATCGTACAAGGGCGACCGTTGCCGTTCGATATCGAGCGGTGTGTTGTCCAACGTGTCGTTACTAGAGCTAATAAAGCGTTAGGAGATAACTATTTTTATTGGCGGCAGCAGATTGTAGAGCCTGCATGCACCGTTATTTGCAATCGATGGAATCAAACCCATCCAAAGGAGGTATATGAAGTGGCACTTGATGAAACGAATCGAAATCGGGATTATTTGTTTGGGAGACTGTTGGCCGTAGCTGATCAGATAGAACGGTCGACTTTTAAGGGGAAGGACCAGTATTCGCGGCTTACGAATGCGATGAAGTATATGGAAGTCTTTTCCATGAGGCCGGCGAAGACGTGGATGACCATTCACAATCGCCTGCTTCCATACATGCAAAAACAGAAAGAAAAATATGGTACGAAAGAACTTGATCTGCTGGCCCGGATAACGGATCTTTTTCAAGAAGAAGAGTTTGTCTCTGACGCACCCTTAGGAAGTCGATTCTTGTTGGGATTCTATAGTCAACAAGTTGTTATCCAACAGGAAAGTCAAGCTTATACAGACTCAAAAAATAGTCAATCTGGGGAATCAGATTCAGATAATCAATCCGATGAAGAGGAATAGGGAGGAATTATAATGACGACATTAGCGAACAAGATTGATTTTATCGGCCTCATTACTGTAGATCATGCCAATCCCAACGGGGATCCTTTGAACGGCAACCAGCCGCGCAGCGATTACGACGGCTACGGCGAAATTTCTGACGTCTGCATTAAGCGCAAGATTCGCAACCGCCTGCAGGACATGGGCGAACGGATTTTGGTTCAGTCCAACGAACGCTGTGACGATGGCTGTGACAGTATTCGGTCGAGAGTCGACAGCGAAGAATCTATGAAAAAGCTCTTGGAGATGAAAGACAAAGATGCCGGACGGAATAAAATGATTGCTGAAGAAGCATGCAAAATTTGGACCGATGTCCGTGCTTTCGGTCAGGTATTTGCACTGAAAAAAGGAAAGGGCATTGATGCGGTTTCCGTCGGCGTACGCGGACCTGTGTCGATTCATACAGCAGTCAGTCTGAATCCGGTCATCATTACCAGCATGCAGATCACGAAAAGCGTTAACACTGAACCGGGAGATACAAAAGGTTCCGATACGATGGGGATGAAGCATCGCGTCGACTTCGGCGTCTATAAAGTCGTCGGCAGCATCAACGTCCAGTTGGCTGAAAAAACGGGCTTTAGTGAAGACGATGCGGAAAAGGTAAAAGAAGCCTTGGTCACCTTATTTGAAAACGATGCTTCCTCAGCTCGTCCGGAAGGCAGTATTGAAATGACGAAATTCTATTGGGTACGCCATAATAATAAAACGGGCAATGCCTCGTCAGCTCGCGTCCATCATAGTATCACGGCTAACTTGAAAGAAGGCGTTACGGCTCCCCATACCTTTGAAGACTACGTCATCGATGACAGCGCCTTGAAAAATATCGAAGGCATCAACATTGAAGTCTATCAGGAAGGTGAAAAAATCCAGTAAGGGATTCTGGAGAGAAAACGGGGATTTTGACCATGGTCGGCTAATATGACGTCACATATAACCCTATGACGAAACTCGTGTATCGGAACCGGAGAAAGGCACAGATTGACAGTGCGAAGATATAGTGAACATCGTATTAGCCGCCAAAAATCTCGATTACGATAGAAAAAAATTGATTAAATCCCTAATTTAGTAAGAACAAACTGTATCAGTGGGGAAATATCCCCATCGATACGCGCAAAAGAGACTATAAAAACGTCCTTTTGCTGTCGCACCCTTCATGGGTGCGTGGATTGAAACGTGCTTGATGTAATAGTTGTGGTTATAACTACACCGTCGCACCCTTCATGGGTGCGTGGATTGAAACGCTTGTGTCTGGGCTTTTCGCTCTACGATGTTACGTCGCACCCTTCATGGGTGCGTGGATTGAAACGTAAACATGGTCGCTCATAGTTTTGAGAAGAGTGTCGCACCCTTCATGGGTGCGTGGATTGAAACAGCCTTAAACCAACTCAAAAAGAATTTTTGAAGGCGTCGCACCCTTCATGGGTGCGTGGATTGAAACAATCAGCAGTCGATGATATAAAAGCTGAAAATGAAGGTCGCACCCTTCATGGGTGCGTGGATTGAAACTTTCGTACTTTTTTCAGGATCGCCGTCGGCAAAAGTCGCACCCTTCATGGGTGCGTGGATTGAAACACTTGATGACTCTATTCCGGCTGCCAGCATACAGTCGCACCCTTCATGGGTGCGTGGATTGAAACACGGCGGTCCACAGGGATTTCCTGCAAGAGGTAAGTCGCACCCTTCATGGGTGCGTGGATTGAAACATCACGCGTACGGAAGAGGCCGAGCGGTCCATCGTCGCACCCTTCATGGGTGCGTGGATTGAAACCCCACCTTCTGCATGGTGTCCAAACAATCCAGTAGTCGCACCCTTCATGGGTGCGTGGATTGAAACACCACCCCTGTTGATATGCAAGATGAATCGCAACGTCGCACCCTTCATGGGTGCGTGGATTGAAACTACCGGCAACCCGGCGAAGCGATTACCATGGACCAAGTCGCACCCTTCATGGGTGCGTGGATTGAAACATAATGTACGCGATGGTATAATAGGGCGGCATTGGTCGCACCCTTCATGGGTGCGTGGATTGAAACCCGCCAGCGGCTTCCGGGTCGAGTGTAAGAGTAGTCGCACCCTTCATGGGTGCGTGGATTGAAACATTAACCGCAATACTACCATCCTGCCGCGTATTAGTCGCACCCTTCATGGGTGCGTGGATTGAAACATTGGACATTGAACCGCTCCGCGAGGCGAACGGAGGTCGCACCCTTCATGGGTGCGTGGATTGAAACGTGCCGGCCGCAAGCTTAACGATGATCGGCTGGCGTCGCACCCTTCATGGGTGCGTGGATTGAAACGCCCGTGTAGCGTCAAGAAGAATTTGCGAGAAGAGTCGCACCCTTCATGGGTGCGTGGATTGAAACTCAGACGTTATCTACAATGCCACCGTATTATACCGTCGCACCCTTCATGGGTGCGTGGATTGAAACATGACTGATGATGATATAATAGTTATGTAGCAAGTCGCACCCTTCATGGGTGCGTGGATTGAAACTCGAATAATTTGCTCATTCAGCTTTATCGGCTCGTTGCACCCTCCATGGTTGCGTGAATCGAAACTGGCAAAAAGAATGCCCTCTCTACATTGATATGCTCCCCTTTAGGTCTGTCTCTTATACACATC
>NZ_LUGJ01000038.1:0-83285 GCF_001682955.1 Megasphaera sp. DISK 18 | reverse complement strand
CAACATTTATTATAGAACCGAATTTCTTTGTAAAAAAGAAGAAAAGCCAAGGCTATCCCCCTCTTTTATAGAAAATATATGATATAATTAAATGTAATTACACGGCTTATTGACAGCAAAATTTCCTAAAGGATGTGATGATGTTGAACCTGGCCCCCCAGCGTGCGGACCGTGCAGCTCACCTCATAATCTTACTCATTACCTGGCTTTATGTTTTCATCAATATGGTGACCCTCGATTATCAAATCGCTTCCATCATAGGCGTCGTCATCCTATTCATCACCTTTACCTGGCGGCGCATCATGTACATCGTCATCACGGCAGCCATTACGTTGCTCCTCATCAGCCTCTTTCCCTTTTTGGCGCCCATCGCCTTCATCATCATGGTGATCATCTTCTGCCTGCGCTTGAAATACATCGTATCCCATTGGCGGGCCGTCCTGGGTGGATTCTATATGTATGGCGTCGGCTTCTACTTTGCCGTCGTTCGCAGTACGACCGTCGAAACAATCCCGGCCCTGCTTACAGGCTTCGTCGCAGCCGTCGGCTTCCACCTCATCCTGATTTGGCTCTACTCTCACAATTACACCTTAGACCGGGCCCTGCCCATCATGGGCGTCGCCCCGCTGCTCATCATCCTCCTCTGCCTGCCTTTCATTAAGGTCTTTGGAGGCTTTGACGCCATCGCCGATGCTGCCGACACAGCCGTCGATACAGCCCATCACGGCGGCGACATCCACGGCGGTTCCGATGCTGTCACGCCGGCCCCGGGCACTCACTATACCCACGACTATTACCGAACGGGACCGGACGGCACGATGCATCACGTTAGAGGCTACGAAGCCACCAATCCCGACGGCATCGTCACCAACAACTACTCCTATCACGGCCAATCCGTCCCCCATGCCGGCCATTATTCCGGCAGCCATGGCACAGTTCCTGCCGGAGAGACCCCTTCGACGCCAACCGATCCCATTGCCGACAGCACCCTCGTCGCCGATCCCGGACCGAAACGGACCAGAGACGAAGAAGATTGACATCAAATCCGAGACGTCACACACTACCTCCACAACGCCAAAAAGCCTGATTTCTCAGTTAACAGAAATCAGGCTTTTTAACGTATTCAAGGATAGTATGTCACGGTACTCATTGGCGATGACCAAGCCGATCACATCATGGCCCCATTTCGCATCAAAGCGGCGTTACCTCTGCATTTTAGCAAAACAGCCGTCTGCGTTACACAAAACGTAAACGGCTGTGCTATGATTCTTATCTCAGTTAATATGATATTCCTCATACAGTTTTTCTCTGGCCTTTTCATCGTCGATAGCCAATTCCAGATCCGTCAGACGGCCATCGGCTTTCAGCATCTTCAACAACGTCGTTAGCCGACTTTCGCCTTCTTGACGACCTGCTTGTAGTCCCTCCTGGCGACCTTCCAAGCGTCCTTCCTGACGTTCTTCCAGGCTCCATTTTTCAAGTTCTGCGCACATAACAGCCACCTCCTCCGGGTTGTTTTTGTAACGATGGACCGTTTCTTTCAACGGTTCCAACATCATGTCTTCTACGTTCTCACTGCGAAAATCATTCATCAGCTTGCCCATGTCATCGTTTCCCTTGTAATTGCCATTGACGTAGACGATGTGACTATTGGCTTTTTCAGCCGCCTTGATACGGAACCTGTTCGCTCCAATTAAAATAGGCTTTTCGATGCGCAATCAGCCAACGACCATTTTGGAATACATAATCATCTACATAGCGGACGCCTGTCTGACGTTTCATAGTTTTGCCCTCTTTATCCGTATAAATAAGAGTAACAAAGCAATAACTGATACCGTCTGCTTTATTCCCATTTAGATGTATGACCTGCTGTCCATTTATATGATAAACAACATCCTGTGTCTTTAAAAAGTCGTCAAAGGCCTTGCCAATATTTTCATTGCCTTTTAAAGTTTGCGTCAGCTTGCCATTGTTGTAATTCTCCACAACAGCATCTTTCGTAAAAAGGTCAATCTGCGATATGCCATCTTTATTATCCGCCTCAATTGAAAACGTATCTATAAGTTCGCGGATAGCTATTTTATCCGCAATGCTCTTCCGATCGGTATCTGGCACAGCAATAGCCGGCTTTACAGCCTCCACGGTTGCTCCAATTGCTGGCTGAATCCCCATACCACTGGCGATAATCATCGCGGTCATCATTAAAAAACACGACTTTTTCATCTATTATTCCTCCTTTTATTAAAGTATTTATCGTTGATTTATTCTTTATTATTTTATCACTTATATACAGAGACTAGTCAAGCAAAAAAATCCCTTGATTCCCCCTTGAGTTCCGTCCCGTCTTTAAAGATTACCCTGATATTCTCTTTGCTGTATACTATAATAAAAGATATTAGGCTGTACCATAACCTTTCATCAAGATTTCTGATGAGTTCCTGCCCTTGTAAATTCTTGATGAGGCTGTCCATCTGCCGGCTTCTGGCGCTGTGCCGTTTTATCATGGCCCTTGTAATTGCCATTGACGTAGATAATGTGACTGCCGTCTTCAAAAGGCCGGTTCAATTCTTCGATGATCCGGTTGACATGGTAGCGGGCCAAGCCATGCTGCCAGACATCGTTTTCGGTAATGAAGATGACGTAGCTTTCCGGCAGTTGTTCATAATCGCTGCCTTTTCTCAGACGTTTGAAACTCCATAGACAGTTCTAGAAAACAACTGTCTACGTCACAAAACGTAGACAGCTGTACTATGATTCTTATCTCAGTTAATATGATATTCCTCATACAGTTTTTCTCGAGCCTTTTCATCATCGATAGCCAATTCCAGATCCTGCAGACGGCCATCGGCTTTCAGCATCTTCAATAAGGTCGTAAGCCTACTTTCGCCTTCCTGACGTCCTGCCTGTAAGCCTTCCATACGGCCTTCCTGTCGTTCTTCCAGGCTCCATTTTTCAAGTTCTGCGCACATAACCGCCACCTCCTCCGGGTTGTTTTTGTAACGATGGACCGTTTCTTTCAGCGGCTGTACTGCGATTCCTATTTCAACTAATATGATATTCCTGATAAAGCTTTTCTCTGGCCTTTTCATCGTCGATAGCCAATTCCAGATCCTGCAGACGGCCATCGGCTTTCAGCAAACGTAACAATGCCGTCAGTCGGCTTTCACCTTCTTGACGGCCTTCCTGCCGTTCTTCAAGGCTCCATTTTTCAAGTTCTGCGCACATAACCGCCACCTCCTCCGGGTTATTTTTGTAACGATGGACCGTTTCTTTCAACGGTTCCAACATCATGTCTTCTACGTTTTCACTGCGAAAATCATTCATCAGCTTGCCCATGTCATCATTGCCTTTGTAATTGCCATTGACGTAGATGATGTGACTGCCGTCTTCAAAAGGCCGGTTCAATTCTTCGATGATCCGGTTGACATGGTAGCGGGCCAAGCCATGCTGCCAGACATCGTTTTCTGTAATAAAGATGACGTAGCTTTCCGGCAGTTGTTCATAGTCGCTGCCTTTTCTCAAGCTGTTGAGATCCAGCAGGCTGCTGTTGAAACGGGCCCGCTTCGTTCCGGCGCCTTTATCGGCACGCTGCACTTCGATGTCGTATTCCGTTCCTGTCGAATCGGTGGCATGCACATCCATCCGTATCCCATGACCGGAAAGGTTGGGAATCGTATCCTCAATCTGCACCGTTTGTACCTGTAAATCCGGCTTTTCCATGATGATACGCAGAATACATTCAACAGCAGGGATGTTGTCTTTCAAACAACGCTTCATGAAATCGTCATCCATAAGCCGCCATCGTTTGATAATGTTCAATGCCCGCTGATGGCGTTTGGCGTTTTGCGCCGCGGTAATCGTTTCATTCGTAGGCATCTAAGCATCACCTTTCTTTTATGTCCATTATACAAAGTTTCCTGCCTTTCGACAACAGATGCCGTCCCGGTATGACCATAACCTTCCCTTTTCAGAAGGGACAGACCGTCACAGACAAATGTCGACTATGTCACGCCTGAACCAGACGTATGGCAGCGAAAAACAGCCTATCCATGACGCCCCTCCCCATTCCTGCCGTCGACGCATAGTCCCAGACACTTCGATCGTATGGAAAATTTTCTTTAATATCCTATCTCCGACAGAAGATAGGCATTTTATTACGGATACATCGTCTCCATAAGATTTTCTTGCGCAAAAAAGGCCTGACTGCGGGGAATCAGGCCTTCAACGTACGCAATATTATTTTAAATGGTCTTTAAAGAACTGTTCGAATTTATCAAAGGGGATTTTCTGGGTATTATCATAGAGGTCCGTGTGGTTGGCACCGGGAACGATATAGAGTTCCTTATCCTTGGAACCGATGGCGTTATAAGCATCTTCGCTGAAATAACGGGAATGGGCTTTTTCACCGGCCACAATCAGCGTCGGTGTACGCATTTCCTTGGCGTATTCCATGATGGGCATATTGATGAGGCCAAGGGGCATGATCGTCGCCCAGGAACCATTGGGATTGGAGTTTACCGAACGCGGATGATAGCCGCGGCTGGTCCGATAGAAATTAGCATATTCGGCGATAAACTTCGGCGTTTCCGATGTAATATCTTTTTCCGTATCCAGATTATTGGCCGGAGCTAAGTCGGTATAGCCGTGTTTCGAGCTTTCCCAGCGAGCATTATTCAACTGTTCCTTCATCTGGTACCGTGCGTCTGCACTCTGCGGGGCTACACGATCGTATTGCCCCTGGGGATCCATGGTAATTTCATAGCCATTGGCCATGACCTGGGTCATATTATACATCGTGCTGGTAGCCACGGCTTTGACGCGGGTATCCTGGATGGCATCATTCAAAGCAAAACCGCCCCAGCCGCAAATGCCCAAGATGCCGATTTTGTCACGGTCTACCATATCCAAGGATCCCAGGTAGTCGACAGCGGCACTGAAATCTTCCGTGTTAATATCGGGAGACGCCGTATTGCGCGGATTACCGGAGCTTTCGCCGGTGAAGGAAGGGTCAAAAGCTATAGTCACAAAACCGCGTTCGGCCAAGGTCTGTGCATAGAGACCGCTGGACTGTTCTTTCACAGCGCCGAAAGGACCGCTTACGGCAATGGCGGCTAATTTCCCTTGAGCGTTTTTCGGCACATACAGATCCCCTACCAAGGTGAATCCATAGCGGTTTTGAAAGGTTACTTTACGGTGATCCACCTTATCAGACTGGGGGAATATCTTATCCCATTTCTGTTCCAACTGGATCGTTTGCCCCGGTACAGATACGGTAGTTGCATTTTCAGGTAAGGCTGCCAAAGAAGTAGCCGTAATAGCAGCAGCCAACAGGGCTGCCATCGAAGTCGTTTGAATTACTTTTTTCAACATAGTATTGTCTCCTTTATCATCAAAAATTAGCTTCATGTATTCTTCAAATAAGATATCTTGACTCCATTATAAACGGAAGCCTCAAAGTATAACAAATACCTTTATCTTATATTTTGATATGTTTTGTAATTATATCTATTACTTATGATACATCGATTCCTAGGACCGGATTCATGTTGCGTTTCCGACATTGCCCCCAAAAAAGAAGGGTCGCTGCTACCAGGAACAGTAATCCACCGTAAACGACGAATTTTTCTCCAAAAGAATCAATAAACATGCCGCTTACGGTCGTAGCAGCCATGGTTCCGATATTGACGGCTGTGAGGAAGAGGCCGTTAGCAAAATCAGGAGCCTCCGGTGCCGCGTGGGAAAGCCAGAATTGGTTGATGTTGGCATTGATACCGGCCAGGACTCCCCAAAAAATCGTAAGGACGGCCACCATCACACCGCTGTCCCCTCCCGTAAGAAGCAGGAGATACACAGCTCCCAGCAAGAAGGGAAATACTTTCACCGTCTGTTCGGCCCGGCTGGAAAGAAGGTGTCCGGCCGCCATGCTGCCAAAGATATTGCAAAGGCCGTAGCCAAACAAGAGCAGACTGACAAGGTTCGGCGCCAGCCCGACTACCCTTGCCAGATAGGCGGCCCAATAATTGAAAACACCAAAGACAGAGCCGTTTAGGAAAAGGATGGCAAAGATAGAGGCCCAAACCATGGGCTTTTTCAACACAGCCAATTGTTCGCCATAAGACAAACGCCCGACTGCCGGCATAGAAGGCACAAAGAAGGCCGTCGCCATCATGACGAAAAACGTCGTAAGGGCAAAGAAAGACATGGAAACGGATAGAGAAATATGTTCCGCCAGAAAATTACTGATTGGAACCCCGACGACCATGCCCGCTGACACTCCGATGTTTATTTTTGCCACCGCCTTCGGCGCCGCTTTCACACCGGCTACCTCCGCTGCCATCGTAAACGCCATGGAACAGTAGACCGGATGGAAAAAGGCCGGAATGATCCGCACGGCCAAAAGCAGATTGAAATTCGAAGCAAAAACAGAAATGGTATTGCATATCGTAAAGAGTCCCAGCACCAAAAGCATGACATACTTACGATTGAACCGGGAGAAAATAAGGGGCATAACGGGACCGGAAAGGGCAACACCCAAGGCAAAGAGACTGATAAGCAACCCGGCGTGAACGATGGTCACATCGTAACGCTGCGCAATATAGGGCAAAATCCCGATAAAGCCCATCTCCGTATTGAGGATACCGAACACCCCTATCATTAGAATAAAGATCAAAAGACGCTTGTTCACTTGCAAAGCATCACTCCTTTCTTGTTGATGGATTAAGGATATCACAGGCCATCACAAATAACTAATACCTATAATATTTATCTGGTTATAATTGGATTACATACCTGATTCTGCTATAATAGTGGCAGAAGTGATGGAAATGGAATTTCGTGTCCTGAAATACTTTTTGGCAGTCGCCAGAACGGAAAATATCTCCTACGCCGCAGAAGCCATGCATGTGTCCCAACCGGCATTGTCCCGGCAGCTCATGGATTTAGAAGCAGAGCTCGGCGTGAAGCTCCTAGTCCGAGGCAATCGGAATACTACGCTGACAGAGGCTGGTTTCCTACTCAAAAAACGAGCTGAAGAAATTGCCCAACTCGTCGATAAAACGGTAGATGAACTGTCCCACGCCCAGGAAGGCGTAAGCGGCAGCGTTCGCATCGGCTGCGGCGAAACGGCCGGCATGAGGGTCGTAGCCCGCGCAATTCAAGATTTGCGAAAAGAGTATCCCAACATCCACTATCAGTTTCAAAGCATGGACGGTATGGTCGTAAAAGAGCAGCTAAAGAGAGGCACCTTGGATTTTGGCGTATTGATACAGCCTGAACCCCCACAGGATTATCCCCATATCGAGCTGGCCCACGAAGACATCTGGGGCGTCCTGATGCGAAAAGACAGCCCGCTAGCCGCACACACGGCCATTCGGGCCGCTGACCTTGAGGGGCTCCCCTTAATTGCTTCCCGACAGGCCCTTACCGCCAAAGAACTTGGCGTATGGTTTGACAAGGATGAAAGCGAACTCAATATCATTGCCACGTACACCTTGATTTACAACGCCTCTCTCTTGGCCGAGGAAGGTGTCGGCTACGTATTGTGCCTTGATCGACTCGTCCACCTCCCGAAAGACGGAAAGCTCGTATTCCGGCCGTTAGAACCCCAAAACATCTGCCGCATCTTCTTTATCTGGAAAAAGAATCAACTCTTTTCAGAGGCCGCCCGATTATTAAAAGAAAAAGTGATGGAATTGTCCGAAACATAGTCTTCCTAGAAAGCCACTTCCATCAAGATATAAGTCCCCAACTACAATATCATCATTGCAGCCAAACAAAACCGACCTCCTAAAGTCAGACCAAAGATCTAACCTCAGGAGGTCGGTTAATTTATGCGAATATACGCATCTCGCTTGCCAATATTATTATAAATTTCTATTACGGTGCCCCGCTGGCCATGACCAGACCGATCACCTCTGCTGCCCCTTTTCGCTTCAAGACTTTGGCGCAAGCCTCGAGGGTCGCACCGGTGGTGAAGATGTCGTCTCAAAGGTGTCCGTATTTGATACAATACAACGATACCAAGGATTTTGAACACCCCGTGTGCATATTCCAGAAAGAGATAGGTAGAGCTCTCTCAAAAAAACTGACCAAATTAATTATAAAAATAAACCTCGTAAATTACAATGAAAATTAATTTTTTCTCTGAAAACCATCTACCGCTATCAGTCAACACTATCATAAAAAGCTAGCAGCCCATTCTTAAATCCAATTTTATGTTCAGCACTAGCATAAAAGCGTCAGTCATTCCTTTTGAACAACTGACGCTTTTATATTTCTTTCTTACTTATTATGCCCTATTTTTGAATATGGCTTCCGTAAACATCCCGGAACACATTTTGAGCTTTATCATCTTTATCATTTACTCGTACCCGTTCTACCTTATGCCGATCATTATCTTTCCCGGAAATGCGATCTACACGGAAACGGTCGATATTCTGGACTTTGATCAATTCAGGGCCAAATTCATCTACAGAACGTGTCATGTTACCATCTGAGGGTGCTCCATTTTGCAAAGCACGGTAAATGATGGCCGCGTATTCATAACGTGTCATCGCCCTGTCGCCTTTAAATTCCCTATCTGGATATCCTTTCAGGTAGCCTCGTTCCGCCAGACTCTTAACATACTCATAAGCCCAATGATTTTCCGGGACATCCGGGAAAGTCATAGCTCCGCTTGCAGTAGAAGCCAATTTGACAGGCTGGCCCGATTCATAATTTGCCAATTTTTTCGTCAATGTTTCAATCTGATTCTTCATAGCCAGCATATCTTTAGCCATGGAAACACGTGAACGAGAGATATGGCTCTTCTGTCCAAATTTCCAGCTAACACCAACATTCACCATGTTCTCTCCGCCGCTAAAGGAACCACCTACGCTGAACATGGTATCTTCGTTAGGACGATAGTATGCACCAATAGCAACGGCATTGGCATTCTTATAGTTGCCATATCCGGCAGCAAAATCCCACTTGTCGTCCGGATCAAAATCTAGCGGATGTAGCCCAGCCAGAGCCGCTGCCCCAGCACCAACACGATTAATCCGGTTACCCAGACGATTGATCCGAGTTTCCGTACCATACAGCTGACTGCCGTTCACCGCATCAGTGCTGGTAGCGGAAACCTCTCCCTTGTGCAGGTGGGTGATCTTGGTGTCTCCCATGTCAATGCCCTGGTTATTCATGGTTACCGTATCCCCGGCCTTGATGGTATCGCCGTAGATGGTGTTCCCCTGAATGGTCACGGCCTTTACCGAGGTAAAGGAAGGAGTATCGCTCATCTTGACGGTGATCTGGCTGCCATCGACAGAGGTGGACACATTGTGTCCGTCCCCCTTCACAGAAACCGTATCTCCCAGCTGGGCGTTATAGGTAGTGCCGGAGTCAGCGGCAAAGTTCAAGCCCTTGGCAATATTATCCGCATTCTTCTGGATATTTTTCTTGTTGATGGCAATGTTCTTGGTGTTTTCCTCCACCTCCACATTGGTGGCATGAAGCTGGCTGCCGTTTACCGCATCGGTGCTGGTGGCAGAAATTTCGCCGTCTGCCACATTTACCACTTTCTGGCCGTTGGCATTGAGGCCGCTCTTGGTCACGTAGGCATTACCGCCTACGGTCAGACCTGTATTATTAATCACCGTATCCCCGGTGGTTACGCTGCTAAGGCTGATATCATCATTGAGATCATATTTTACCATCCCGTCAGCAGCCACGGAAGCCGAGGTATTCTTCCCATTGGTGAAGTCCAGGCCCTTTTTCAGGCTTACGGTTTTTTCATTCTTGCCGTTGGCCTTGTAAGTCAGGCTGGCATTTTCGGCTACTTTGGTGTAATCCACCGCCAGGTCGAAATTATTGGAACCGTTGGTATTGGAGCTCTTGGTCACCTTCACGGAGCCGTCATTAGAAGAGACGGTAGTGTTGGCGGCATTCACCGCTTCCTGCACCGTATGGTAGGTATTCCCGTTGACTTCCAGATTGGCTTCCACCTTGCCGGTGACGGCATTTACCGTAGAGCTTCCTCCCAGGGCATCCGCCACAGAACTGAGATCGGCATTCACCGTGTATACCTTCTGGCCGTTGGCTCCCGTAGCTTCATCTACCGTCACATTCTTT
Source organism: Megasphaera sp. DISK 18 (assembly GCF_001682955.1). NCBI lineage: Bacteria > Bacillati > Bacillota > Negativicutes > Veillonellales > Veillonellaceae > Megasphaera > Megasphaera sp. DISK 18. The sequence continues at coordinate 73,178 of NZ_LUGJ01000038.1, read as the reverse complement.
CCGGCCTTCACTTCCGTGGTAGCCGCTGCCTGGGCGCTCTTCAGCTGGCTTACATTCACCCCGTCGGTCAGGTTTACACCGGCTGCCACGTTGGTAATGGTCTTGCCACCGGCATTGATGCCGGTCTTTGTGATAGAAGGACCGTTCTTAATAGTGAGACCGTTGTCGTTCATGGTAGTATCCCCGGCATTGACCGTGGTAGCATTGACAGTAGTAGCCGTCACGCTGTTAAGACCCTTCACATCCTTCGAGAGTTTCACGGTGAGCTTGTTATTGGCTGCATCGGCCACTACGCCGATGTTGTTATCGCTCAGATTGCTGCCGTCGGCTCCGCCCAGGATGGACATAGCTTCATCAGAACCCCGATGAAGCACGTTCTGATCGGCAGCGGCGGTAGAGCCAAGTGTGGAATTATCCCCGGCAAAACGAAGGGGCCGGGTCCGCAGGTAGAGCTGACTTCCATTTACGGCATCGGTACTGGTCGAACTGACCAGACCAGCTGCCACGTTTTGCAGACGCCGTTCATGGCCTTTGCTACCGATGGTGACCACGCCATCCGCCTTCTTAGCCGCTACAGCATAAAGATCATTGTACTCCCCTGCACCGGCTGTTTCCGCAGTGGCTTCTGCTGTAGCGGCAGAACCCGTTCCCAAATATACGGAATTTCCCAGAGTCGCAGTTACATTAGAACCAAGAATTTGGATATTGGACAGTGGTTTTCCGTCGGGATCATATTTCAACGCAGCCTCAACCGTATTATCATTCCCCAGAATAGTCACATCTTCAATGGGAAGCCCATTATCGCTCAGGGTTACTGTATTGTTTGTACCGGTAATATTAATTTTATCCAGTTTGGATGCATCCGCCGCGCTACTGGAATCCGTGATGCCCTGCACTGTATTGATATTTCCACTAACGGTGACATTAGTCACAGACTTTGCATCGTTTCGGGTAATTTTGTTCCCATTTCCAACAAGGCTGTTATCTTTCACCTTGTCGTCATCTTTTCCATTAATAATTGAGTTTTCCGTGCCGAAGACATTGGCATTCACTGCATTTGTTGCAGTGGATTCATTACCAATAACCGCCGCACTGCTGCCTTTCTCCACATTTGCCTTCGTCCCCATGGCGATGGAGTTAGTAGAAAGGGCATCCGTTGCCTCTGTGCCGATGGCAATAGAGTCTGTTCCTGAGGCAGTCGCTCTGTCACCGATAGCATTAGCCCCCTTGGCAATGCTCTTAGCTTCAGCTCCCATTGCTACACCTCGGATATCAGATGTCTCCGCAAGATATCCGATGGCAATAGATTCCTTGCTGCTGTTAGTAGCAGAACCAGCTTTTTGCTTAACCGCCGCTCTGGTACCGATGGCTAATGAATTATCGCCGGCAGACTGCGCACCGGCACCAATAGCGGTATTATACTGATAGCCAGTTTCCGCTTTCGTTTCACTGATAGATCCGTCTGTATTCTTGTAGCCCACGCCCATAGAGATACTGCCATTACTTTCAGCACTGACATTATTGCCTATAGCCACACTTCGCTCATTCGTAGCCTTAGCAATCACCCCCATTGCCAGAGAGTCACTACCCACAGCACCATCATTATTGAAATTATTCTTCGCCGTTCCTGTATCATCAGTCTTTACTGAATAGTAATGTACTTTAGCATCACTGACAGCTTGATCCATCTGCCCCTTGTTAACTGCATCGCCAGCATCTACCCCATCTTTCACATTTTTAATCTGTACTGCATTATTGTTATTATCTTTCAGACTGACATATTCATTATTCGTTCCCGAATACGTCACCGCATTGCCGCTGCTGCCGGGATGGGCATTGGTAATCTGGGAGGACAGATCTGTCTGCAGTGCTTTCAGCTGTTTTACCGTTACTGCATCCTGATCAGCTGCCCCGTCAGCTACATTGACTATCCGACGAAGCCCATTGTCGCTCATTGAAGCACCATTTCCAACAGAAACAACCTGTGTGGCCATCGTACCTGTCAGATAAGCATTCCCGGAAGCCATTGCTGCTGTAGCCAGGGAACCCCCACCTAAAGCCACATTACCTGTGCCCCGAGCAATAGATTCTTCTCCGATGGCCATAGATTTATCTCCTTCTGCCAGAGAAGTAAAGCCTATAGCAGTGGCTCCATTGCCGGTAGCTTTAGAAACAGCACCTACTGCGGTACTCTGTGTCCTGGCCACCGTATTGGCCCCCAGCGCTGTTGCTTCAGTAATGGAAGTGGCTGCTTCATAATGATTGGCATGATACCCTAGGGATACGTCATATCCAGCCAGAGAATTTTGTGTAGAACCAGTGGTATTATCCCCCAGATAGGTACCGGCACCGGAACCGATAGCAATATTATAATTCCCCTTTACATGGCTACCGGCACCGAACCCCAGAGAAATATCTTCGGATCCATCGATATTCTGTCCAGCATTTTTCCCGATAACAACATGAGCACCATTGACATGGTTTTTGTCCCCAATCATGCCTTTACCGGCCTCTTCACCCATGACAACAGAATATTCTGCATCCGCTACTGCTTTATGTCCAATGGAAACGACATTATCCGCATTGGCTGTGGTACCGCTGCCCAGAGCAATAGCCTGATTACCCTTAGATTCCGAGCTCTTTCCGATAGCCACCGTTTCAACATATGATGATTTCGCTTCGGAACCGATAGCTACACTGTCCCTATACGTCGCCTCTGCACCGGAACCTACCGCGAGGGCATCTGAGGCCTGTGCTTTTGCCTGGTTCCCGATGGCCGTCGCACCTGCACTGCTACCGCTGACTCTGGCTCCATTACCAATAGCCGTACCGTTTTCCGAGACTGTCCGACTTCCTGTACCGATGGCAATGCCATTATTGGTAATAGGGTTGGCCGCCGTAGCGTCATTCATGACTACAGCGCCATCCCCTAGAGCGATGGCTGAATTACCTCGGGCATTCGCTCCATTACCAATGGAAATGCTATTCGCTCCGCCACCCGCAGCAACCAGCTGAGAACCGTCATCAGCAGTCATACCAGCCCTGGAACCAGTAATAGCCCCTCGCCCCAAGGCAATACCATTTTTACCTTCTTCAACCACTTCCGTATCAGCACCGATGGCAACAGAATTCTCCGCAGCTGCTTCTGCTCCTTTGTTATTGTCATTTTCTTTCGTTTCTGCGCCGATAGCAATGGCACCCACACCGCTGGCTTCTGCTTGCGTGCCCATGGCAACAGCCTTATCCTCGGAAGCCCTTGCATTTTTGCCCACAGCAATCGCATCTGCCCCAGTAGCATAGGCATCATAACCGGTAGAATTGGCTCGGAAATATTTCATACCTGCCTTATCTTTATCCAGCCCTAGTACGGCATTGACTGCCTTCAGGTCAGAGATATCCTCTTTATTCGAATTGATGGCTGAAGCATTGATACCAATTTGTACCGTATTATCAGCTATATTCGCTTTATTGGTATTGATATCTACTGTATTAGTACCGATTTGTGCGGTGTTGGCTGCTATATTTGCCTTATTGATATTTAGTTCCGCAGTTGTCGCCAATCCATTAGTTGTTATAGTGACAGTTTGCGCTGTATCATCCTTAGTCACATTAATATTTGCGCTTCCAATCAAGGTGTCACCATCATTGATAGTCGCTGCATTAGCACCATAACTAGTCCCTAATAAAAGCAGTGACAATAAAATACTTTTAGTTAATACCCCCCCCCGAATTAATAAAAGTTCTCAGCAAAGAATTTCCGGACGCTTTCCCACCATTTTTTGCTAATTCAGAAACAACCTCGTAACGTCCCTTTACCCGGTTAAATATGACTTTATAAATTTTATTCATCATTCGTTTCCCCTTTCCAATAAAAAACGCCTTTATATGAAGAATCATTTCCTCTTCTTACATTTCTGTCAATATTTTATGCTAAACTTCGATTCATAAATCTAGCATCATTCTTTGTAATTCTTTCTAAGATCTGATTGCTAGCAAGTTAAAGTCTATATCTAAACCCAGGCCATATCGCTCCTATCCCAAATCTTCAATGTCTGCCAAAGATTCATCCATAACTTCATTTAGACCACTCTACAAACCCTAGTCATAAAAAAAACAAGCCCGATACACAGATTCTCCGTATACCAGGCTTGTTTGATTTCTTTTATCTCAGTAAAAGAAGCCTATACTATTTCCGAATATGTGAACCATATACATCTCTAAAATCGTTATTAACCTTATCATTCTTGTCATTGACACGTACCCTTTCGATCTTATGCCGGTCGTTATCCTTACCGGAAATACGGTCAACACGGAAACGTTCTACTTCTTGTACCTTGGCAAGTTCTGGTTTAAATTCTTCTACGGCTCGACTCATATCGGCATCATTAGGCGCTCCGTTCTGCAAAGCGCGATAAATAACCGTTGCGTATTCGTAACGAGTCATCGCACGATTCCCTTTAAATTCGCCATCCGGATACCCCTCCAAATACCCTTTGTCCGCCAAAGACTTCACATACGTGTAAGCCCAATGATCTTTCGGTACATCCGGGAAGGTCACGTCTTTAGTAGCTATAGATACCTTACCACTCATGAGTTTTTGAATCATTTCATCTTGCTTAGCTACAATCTGCTTTAACTCCAATACATCCTTAGCCAGGGCCACGCGGGAACGGCTCACATGGTTATGCTGCCCAAGCTTGAAGGTCACACCAGCATTTACCATATTTTCACCGCCGCCGAAAGAGCCGCCTACGGAAAACATGGTATCTTCATTGGGCCGGTAGAAGGCACCTACAGCTACTGCATGGGCATCTTTATAATTACCGTAACCTGCTGCAAAATCCCATTTATCATCCGGATCAAAATCTTGGGGATGAAGAGCCGCCAGTGCTGCAGCCCCTGCACCGACCCTATCTACCCGGTCACCTAATTTATTAAGATTGTTCCCCATGTTATTAACTCGATTATCCAAGTTACTTATGTTGTCTGCATTATTCTTTACTTGGCTGTCCAGGATAGACAAATTCTGTCCAGCTGTATTATCCGCCTTAACATAGGAACCATCATTCGTTACATGCGTCTCATTGTACACAGTCCCACCAGTTACGATTCCAGTGTTTCCGTTTGCCACTTGTCCATCTGCCGTTACATTGATTTTATAGGTAGAACTTCCATCTGTATTTGAGGTTTCATCAATAGTCACATTATCACCAGCAGTTACGGTATTTCTCGTATCTACGCTACCAGCAATAGCAGACAAATCCACGGAGCCTGTTACGGCATTTCCCGCAGTATCAGTAACATTCATGGAAAGGGTATTACCGGAAAGGCTAAGCCCATTAGCACTACTTACCAACGTATCATTCCCATCAGAAGCTCCAGCAACGGCTTTCTTTAATTGTGCCACATTGACAGCATCCGTATCTGCCGTGCCTGCTGCCACACTGGTTATCTGACGAGTAACACCGTTTCCTACATCACCTACAGAAACGGCTGCTGATGTAGCCTTCCATGTAGAATTTGTCTCTGTCGAAGTAGCTCCCGTAGTCGGGTCATACCCCGCTGCTCCTTTATCTACCGTAGCATTAGACTTATAACCAAGAGCTACGCCACCTTCTTTATTGACTTTTGAATCATACCCAATGGAAGTTGTATTAGCTACGGAACGGGTATCGGCTGCAGAAAGACCGCCGATGGCAATCGTGTTATTGGCCGTCACGGTATGCTCGTTGCCCATGACAATATTATTGGACGCATTGGTTACGGTATTTTTAAAGCCGGATACGGAATTTAATTCGGCAATATTACGGGCCGTACCCGTAACTTTATTATTAACACCAGTAATTTGTGTTTTCTGGGTATAATCGGCTTTGTTACCGCCACCAATAGCCATTGTAGAACCTCCACCATCAGATTCGCTTGTTGCTTCACGCAATATATTTGCCAAATCTTTAGCTGAAGTCGGCGTGGTCGAGAATAGCCCTCCTGGCAAACCGGATATGGAGGTATAGGAATTGGTAATTTCATTCCCGGCGCCAAAGATCAAAGATCCATTGGAGTTCTGAGTCCTGTTGGCAGTACCAACAATGCTATTTGCTATACCGGAATAATAGTCTGAACCTGCACTATCCATCGACTCTATACTGTTCAAAGCGCCGGTAATGGTTGCGCCAAAGTTTTTTTGACCATTAGCCGATCGTCCACCATTGTATTCACCGGAAATAATGTTATAGACACCGGTAGTCGTGGTAAATGCTCCATTGCTAAAGCTATTCGCACCGACAGTAGTCGCATAGACATTCAAATTAGAAGCACGCGTAGCGGAACTATCGACAGTGGTATCCCCAAGGTCCCCACGGTAATTATGGGAGCCGATCATTGTACTGCCAGTCCGAGCAAAGGTATTGTCACCAATAGCAATGCTGCCAACCACTTTCGTCGGATCAGCAGGAATCCGAGCACTAGAAAAAATACTCCCGGAAAAAGTAGTCTGTCCCAGTGCAAAAGTGGCTTCACCGCCACCGGCCATATTTTCGATTTTGGCATTTTTGCCAATGGCAACACTGCCGCCCTGGCTGGCATAGTTATTAATATTGGCTCCATTACCTACCACAATGTCTCCAGTAGCTGCACTGGCACCATTAGAATAGCCGATGCTACTTCCCTTACCAATGGCTACGTTTTCCGCTTTCGGAGCATTACTGCTCGTGCCATAGGCTACGCCAGAACCAGTACCCACTGTCGTATCAGCTGCTCCTGCTACACTCATACTACCACATAACAGGACTACACAAAGAGCGAAAGCATTTCGTCTATAACTCCCATGGCTCCGATTATCTTTCGTACAACTTCTCGTCAACTCAGAGACAACTACATAACAGCGTTTTACTTTGCTCCAAATAACCCGATATACCCTATTCATTGTACTCTCCTTTTCCAATCATATGCTCTTTAAAATTCTGATCAATTATATTCTACCCCCCCCCCGCGTTTTCGTCAACATTTCGTCTAATTGAAATAGGCTTATAAGCCAGGGGAAATCAGAATAGATTCTAAGGATTGGGAATATGCATTTTCACTATAAATATAAAAAGACAAAACAGTAGTCACTATGTTCTCTGATAACTCCTGTTTTGTCTTTTCATATTTATACTATTTATTTCTGAACATAATCACCATAAACATCCCGGAACACATTTTGGACTTTATCATCTTTATCATTTACCCGTACACGTTCTACCTTATGACGGTCATTATCCTTGCCAGAAATACGGTCCACACGGAACCGATCAGCAGATGCCACTTTTTCAACTTCAGGAGCAAATTCGCTCAAAGAACGTCCCATATCTGCATCTACAGGAGCCCCGTTTTGTAACGCACGATAGACAATAGCTGCATATTCATAACGAGTCATTGCTCGATCGCCTTTAAACTCACCATCTGTATATCCATTTAAATAGCCTCTATCGGCCAAACTCTTAACATACTGATAGGCCCAATGGTCTTTTGGAACGTCCGAGAAATTAACATTTCTCATAGGAGAAACTGTGCCAGCTTTCATCATGTTTTTCAATTCATCAAGTTCTTGGCGCATTTCCAAATTATCATTACGTAAGGCAATAATTTCTTTTGCCATAGATACCTTAGACCGGCTAACAGTACTCTTCTGTCCCAGTTTAAAAGTCACGCCGGCATTAACCATGTTTTCTCCACCACCGAAGCTCCCTCCGACAGAAAACATAGTATCTTCGTTAGGTCTATAGAAAGCTCCTACAGCTACAGCATGGGCATCTTTGTAGTTACCATAACCTGTTGCAAAGTCCCACTTATTATCGGGATCAAAATCTTGGGGATGAAGAGCTGATAAAGCTGCTGCACCAGCACCGACTCTGTTTATACGGGTATCCATTTTATCTAATCTGCCAGTTAAAGAGCCTCCCGGAAGCTGTATATCATTGAAATAGCCTACACCCGCATGAACATCTCCTTTAATATTTGCATCACCATCTACTTGGAGATTTTGTTGAATATGAGTATCACCAGCGATGGTTGTATTCCCACCAATATTGGTATTGCCGTCTACCTGGAGATCCTGTTTCAGGTGGGTGTCACCACCTACCGTTGTATTGCCGTCAATATTGGTATTGCCGTCTACCTGAAGATCCTGTTTCAGGTGGGTGTCACCGCCTACCGTTGCATTACCGTCAATATTGGTATTGCCGTCTACCTGAAGATCTTGTTTCAGGTGGGTGTCACCGCCTACCGTTGTATTGCCGTCAATATTGGTATTGCCGTCTACCTGGAGATCCTGTTTCAGGTGGGTGTCACCACCTACCGTTGTATTGCCGTCAATATTGGTATTGCCGTCTACCTGAAGATCTTGTTTCAGGTGGGTGTCACCGCCTACCGTTGCATTACCGTCAATATTGGTATTGCCGTCTACCTGAAGATCCTGTTTCAGGTGGGTGTCACCACCTACCGTTGCATTGCCATCAATATTGGCAGCACCTCCGATGTGGGCATCGCCAATGGTAGTAATAGAATCAAACGTTGGGTTCTTGTCCGTCTTGACTGTGATGGTCGTATTGCCTGCTCCGTCTTGGCTCACAACGGTTTTGAGGTTATCCCCGGAGTATTCGGTGTCCGCTTTTGCGCCTTCACCTACTACGTTAACTGTACTCCCCAGTTTGGCCGTAGCCGGATTTGCCGCACCGCTTGCAGAATTGGCACCAAACTTCAGGCCGTTATTGATGAGTGTCTGCCCGTACTGATATACGCCATTGCTGGTAGCGAGATCTGAATTCCCAGCTGCAATCGTGTCTGTGCCATTTACGCTGATAGTATAATTAGTACTTCCGCCAGCACCTGTATTAGATGATACCGAAACGTGGCTTCCACCTGTAATAGTGGTTCGAGCAGCAGCTGCAGCCTGTGCTACAGCAAAGAGCTGTGAACCATTTACTGCGTCTGTAGACCCTGCATCCACACGTCCAGCAGCCAGATGCGTCAACGTACGTTGTGTAGTGCCGTTGCCTATGGAAACCGTTCCATTGACATTGGTTCCTGCGAAGTTATAATTCTGGCTTCCAATGGTCATTCCTGCAGTTGAGACGGCTCCTTCTGCAGACGAACCCGCACCTAAGGCAACAACATTTGAAAGTCCGTCTATATTAATTCCTGCCCCTAACGCAACATTATTATTTCCGTTTGAGATATTATTACCTGTCCCCAAGGAGACACTATCAAAAGAATTACTACTTGTACTGCCAGTACCTATGGAAATCCCATTACCAACGCTATTTTCGATTTTTACGCCCTGTCCTATCCCGATAGTTGTTGTGCCCAATGCATATCCTGATAATCCTGTAGTGGTAGGTACTGAATCAATATTGCCGATCATAATAGATGCATAGTCAGCTCTAGCACCAGTTCCGATTGCAATGGCTCCGGTATTGACGTCTTGGCTTAACGGATTGCCAACAGATGCTTTAGAATTGGCGCCGATAGCAATAGCTGTATTACCACTATGTCCATTTGAAGCAGTACTATCTACTGCAGCTGCATTGTCGCCAATCGCGATACCCTGTTGGTACTTATGGGCTCCATCACCCGATGTTACACCCTCGGCAAATGCGGTTCCCAAACTAAGGCTTGATCCTAACAGTACAGCAAGTGCGCCGGCTACTACTCTGCCAGTGACTCCAAGCTTGTTCCCATTATTCCTTCCGTAACTTTTTGCCAGTTCAGAAGTAACCACATAGCAGTTACGCACCCGATTCCAAACCAACTTATAAATTCTGTTCATAATACCACTCCTTGTTCCAAAAATTTTTAACCATTTACAGTATACCCCCCGTATCATGTCAATAGATTTTATATTCCATTCACATTCCCACATGTATTTTCGTACCATTCTTAAAAACTATTTGAATTTTTACTTTACTGTATACTATAATGAAGTCTACCAAACTGCACCACAGCCTTTCGTCAAACTCATATACAAGATTTTGTTTCTGCAGATTTTTCATAAAGTTATCCAGCTTCCAGTATCTGTCCACACACTGCTGTATGGCATCACAGACCTGATCATACTTCTTCTTCGTTTCTTCATACCGGCTGACCAGCCCGTTGTACTTCCTGCCATATTCATCCTGGTCCTGTGCCACCTGGGCATTCTCAGCAATGAGCTGTTGCACCTGGTCGGTCAACATGTTCAGGTCTAATTCCAGCGCATCACGTTCCTTTTCCAAAGATGCGGTATCTGTAAGACGCTTTTTCAGCATCGTGATATTGCTCAGAATATCTTCCTTATTCTCAATAAGCTGATTGACTGCTCGGATAAAAGCACCTTTGATTTCATTCTCCGTCAGATGCGGTGTCTTGCAGTGGCTCTTGAACTTATCGTTGCATCGGTAGATGGTCCTGCGGTACTTGTCGGTCGAATGCCACACCTTGGCTCCGTACCAGCCGCCGCACTGGCCGCATTTGATTTTACTGGAGAAGATGGATACGCCGCTGTAACGTTTTTTCCCTTTACGCCGCCTCTTGATTTCCTCCTGTACCCAATCGAATATCTGCGGGCTGATGATAGCTTCATGGTTATGTTCCACATAATACTGTGGCACTTCCCCTTCATTTTTCTTTGTCTCTTTTGTCAGAAAATCAACCGTGATTTTTTTCTGAAGCAGGGCATCCCCTTTATACTTTTCATTCATGAGAATACTTCGGATCGTGTTAGCTCTCCAGATTTTGCAGCCAGCTGGAGTGGGAATCTTACGTTCCGTCAGTTCTTTTGCAATAGAATGAAACGTGTATCCGCTAAGATACAAACGGTAAATCAACTTTACGATTTCTGCCTGCTTTTTATTCACTATCAGGTTTCCGTCCATTCCCCTATCATAGCCAAGAAAATGACTAAATGCCAGACTGACCTTCCCATCAGCAAACCGTTTCCGGTGTCCCCAGGTTACATTCTCAGAGATGCTGCGGCTCTCTTCCTGTGCCAGGGAACTCATGATGGTAATCAGGAGTTCTCCTTTGGCGTCCAGTGTCCAAATATTTTCTTTTTCAAAATAGATTTCGATTCCTTTATCTTTCAGCTTTCGCACGGTGGTCAGGCTGTCAACCGTATTCCTGGCAAACCGGCTGACAGATTTTGTGATGATAAGGTCAATTTTGCCGTCCATGGCATCATCAATCATCCGTTTAAATCCTTTCCGGTGTTTGGTATTCGTAGCTGAAATGCCTTCATCCGTATACATCCCGACAAATTCCCAATCATTTCTGCTCTGGATATAACGCGTATAATAATCCACCTGTGCTTCATAGCTGGTAAGTTGCTCATCGTGATCCGTTGAAACCCGTGCATAGCCTGCCACCCTTCTCTTTTTTTGACTGTCCATCAGCTTTTTCGTATAACTCCGCAGTGTAGCTGGAATTACCTGCACTTTTTTCATGACAACTTCACCTCCTTCGTATGACCATCGTTAAATTGAAACAGCAATGTTTCGTTATCCTGTACTTCAATACGCTGCACTTGTGCTCTAAATGCTGTATCATCAAATTCCAATTTCCCCATTGTTTCTGCTGCCATACGCTGCAGCCATTCTTCTTTGATGTTTCTTACATGGATGCATCTATGTTCTCCCCTGCACCGCCAATAAGCCACTTTTCCATTCTTACGTTTCTCTAGACAACGTATGAATTTTGTCTGGCACGCAGGACATACAATGCGTTCCGAAAAAGCGGTATAACGGCCGGACGTATCACGCTGATGATACGTTTCCATCCATTGCCTCTGCTTTTTCTTCTGCTCATCCGTCCACATATCCTTTAAGGCTGTCGATTTCCATTCCTGTGTGATAACGTTTCCATCTTTGAAATGAAATACCAGCGTGTGATAAGAAGGAACAACAATCTTCTTTACCCGCTGAACAAACAGTTCTTCATCAAATTCATCTGTACCCAGAACGGCTGCGCATGCTTTTTTCAAAGCGGGCTGCGGGATGGAGCCATAGGCCCCACAGTTTGTCCCCTTGCCCTTATGCGAATCACAGGTCCAGTATTCCCGTATCCTTCCCTTGTATTTCCGAACAACATGGACATAGCTTTTCCCGCAGATGCCACATTTGATGATCCCCGTAAAGCAAGAGGTGTTCAAAAAATCCCTGGCATATCCGCCTCGCTGCATTCCCATTTCCTTGCGATTCTTTAATTCCTGCTGAACCCGTTCAAACATATCAGAAGAAATTATGGCTTCATGATGCCATTCCACTACATACCTATTCCTTTCTCCATGATTAACGGCCTGGCGTTTGGTAATAGGGTCCGTCACAAAGGTTTTCTGAATCTCAAGAACGCCCGTATAAATCCGATTCGTAAGAATCTGCCTGATACTGGCATCTTTGAAATAGTTCCCATACATGGTGCGAATCTCCCGCCGCTTTAGTTCCCGTAATATATCTTTTCTGGTTCTGCCCTGCAGATAGGCATCAAAAATTTCTCTGACAATCGCGGCTTCTTCTGGTTGGATGACCAGATTATCTTTCTCCCAGCAATAGCCGTAAACGAAGAACTTTGCATGAGGAATCCCCTGTTCAAACTTTTTACGAAACCGCCACTTGATATTTTCGCTGATGGAACGGCTCTCTTCCTGGGCAAAGGAGGCCAGGATGGTCATCATCAGCTCGCCATCTCCGCTCATGGTATGGATATTTTCTTTCTCAAACCAGACTTCAATACCCAGTTCTTTCAGGTGACGTACCGTCTGCAGAAGGTCAACCGTGTTTCGGGCAAACCGCTGGATGGATTTGGTCAGGATGATGTCTATCTTCCCGGCTTCGGCATCTTCCAGCATCCGCCGGAATTCCTGCCTCTTCTTTATCCCCGTCCCAGAGATGCCGTAGTCTGCATAGACCCCAGCGTATTCCCAATTCGGATTTTTCTGTATCAGCTTGCTATAATAACTGACCTGTGCCGAAAGGGAATGGTGCATCCGCTCCGATTCCATGGAGACACGGGCATAGGCTGCAACTTTCTTTCGTTGTTTCAGTCCGGATATTTTTTGTTCGATTTTACGGATAGTCCGCATAGAATCAGCTCCTTTCAACACTATATATCCCTCTTTTTTAACCAATTAGCAAGTATATAAATCGCCAGAAAAGGGCTGATATTTATGGAGCATCTCCTGCTCGAAAGTCTGGTACTCCTTCTCGGTGATAAGTTTTTCTGCCAGCATCACTCTCGCCAGATACATCGTCACCTGGAAGGTTGCTTCATTACGAAATAACCTTTTATCCATGGCGACCATCTCTGAAGCGATACTCGACATAGCAGGCATGGGAGCAGAACTTCCGATGGCTGTTGCCATAGACACTGAACTTTTTGCCGCAATTTAGGCAAGTGAATGTATAGACCGCCTTCCGCTTCACCAGCTCGGGATGAGCGTTCCACCATTTGTTACGACAGGCATCGCAGCAGAATCGTTTCCGCTTGCGTCCCGGATTCTGTTCAATGGGCTTTCCACATTGCTCACAGACTGATGTTGTCTTCTTGGTAACCAGGTTGTGCCGTCTGCAGAAAGATTTCACTGTATTGATAGAAATACCGAGTATCACTGCTATCTTCCCATACCCTGCTCCGTCTCGGCGCATAGTAGTAATCTGTTGTTTCTGTTCATCCGTCATAATGAACACCTCCTGAAAATTGGCTCTCAGGAGTAATAGGACAAAAGAAATGATTTCAAGTACCCTAGAAAACAATTTTCAGTTTTTCCCAACTTGATTGGAAAACAGACTTAACACACCGCCCCTTTCGTAATACGATGTATTACGAAAGGGGCGGTGATAGTATGACTATTTCATTACGATTAAATAAAGCGGATTCTATACTTTTTAAAAAGTATGCTGAACTCAATGGGATCACTGTATCAGAATTAGTGAGACGTTCTGTTATAGAACGAATTGAAGACGAGCATGATGTAAAAGCTTACAAAGAAGCCTTGGCAGAATTTGAATCCGACCCCATAGTCTATTCACTTAACGAGGTGGAAAAAGAGTTAGGTCTGAAATGAATTACAGTGTTGTTTTTTTTCCAAAAGAGCGTTAAAACAATTAAAAAAATTAGATAAATATACAGCATTCCTGATTACAAGTTGGTTGAGGAAAAACATAAATGGGTGTTCAGATCCTAGACAATATGACAAAGGATTAACCGCAAACAGAAGCGGGCAGTGGAGATATCGAGTAGGTGATTACCGAATCATTGTAGAAATAGAAGACACCAAGGTGATTGTTTTGGTTCTTGAAATTGGGCATAGAAAGAATATTTATCTGGATAAATAGAAATAAGCCGGTAAGGAACATCCGCTCCGATGTCCCATACCGGCATTTCTCATGCAATCTTCTGTTTTACATCAGTCACAATGGCTTTTACCGCCTGCTGCATCAAGGTGATGTAGAGACGATTGCGAATCTTCACCCACCAGCTGGTGGTGGTCTGGATTTCTGCTTCCAACGGATCTGTGAGGTTCTTCATCTGCGCTTCCACTAGTTTTTGGACATCATCCAGGTCAATGGACTTGATGGCCGCTTCGGCTTCGCTTCTGGCAAAGTCTACGACGGCATTGGCGACGGCTTTCTTGATTTCTTCACGGTTCATAGTCATTTACCTCCCAAGATGAGTTGTTCATAATCTGTCACTCCCCTGGCAACTGCTCTGGCCATGGCATCCTGGGCGTTTGCAAGGATTTCTTCATCGCCAGGATTGGTGATAAAGGCCAGCTCGACCAGGACGGCGGGCATGTCCGTGTTTGTGAGAACATACAGGCCGTTGACGCCGGGCGTAGCGATTTTCACGCCACGGTCGGTGATATCAAGGGCATCTACCAACTGGCTCTGGATGCAGCTGGCCAGCACGCTGCCACGGTAACTGCCGGCACAGGCCCAGGTTTCTGTGCCGTTGGCTTCTTCGGCTTCAGCGGCATTGCAGTGGATGGATACGAAGATGTCGGCGTCACTACTGTTCGCCGCTTCGCAGATATCGTACAGGCTGTCGGACTGGAGCAGTTCGGTTTCAACACCAGCGGCATTCAGATAGCTTTCCGCAGATTCACCTACAGCCAGTGCCACATCACATTCGCGCAGCCCCGTTTCTCCGTTCACGGCACCGGGGTCAGGATTGCCGTTCGGCGCATGGCCGGGATTCAGGAATACTTTCATGATTTATCTTCTCCTTTCTGGTTGGCAGCGGACTTTACGGTACCGCCGATATAGCCAAGCAGGCCGGATGCGATGGACATGGCCAGCTCGTTGAGATTATAAAAAATGGCCATGATCAGGGCTGTGACCAGCCCAATGATGACCAAACAATCGGGGATATTCACTTTTTCAAACAAACTCATCCCACCACCTTAATGGTTAATACCACTTCTGCCTTTGTTGCTGAGGCTTCTGCCAGATAGGAATACAAAGCATCCGATATTTCCCCAATCATTATGACCCCCAGATCATCATCTTTCTCATAAAACAATTCTGTGGTATCCGATATTCCTGTCCCTGTCGTAAGTTCAACTTTGCAACCTGCATATCGTTTTTCTTCATCCAACAGGAACAGCAGCCCTTTACGGCTTCCATTTTCCAGAGCCCCCACGCCGACTATCTTAGGGCTTTCCGGGGATTGCTTCGTCGTCATAAGCATATGGCCAGTCAGCCACTGCGTGCCCTGTCCCGTCATCGTAAGGCTTACATCTGTAAAAGGAACAGTGGGAATCGGGGCGGCGTCGGTTGCACTGACAATCATGCCATTACTGATGGGTGCCGATATATAAGCAAGTTGAGGATTGGTACTGCTGCTTTCCTGCTCTTCCCCGTTGATAGTGATTTTCCCCGCATAATAATCGGTATCTGCTTTCAAGTTGATGCTCAAGGTATCCTGATACGTTGTAGCATATACGGTATTTCCATCTGAGTCTGTTTGTGAGGATAACTCCGGATGGTTGCAGGTAAGCGTAATGGTCTGATGCTCTTTTTGAATCAGGGTTATCGTCTTTCGCGCATCTGCCTGTGATAGGTCAGCCGTCCCCGTCACCAGTTCACCCTCTGAGGTATAAAACTTTTTCCCCTTAGCCACATCGGCAGCTTTCGCCGTTGTGTCAGACACTTCGCAGAACCGTGCCCTGCCGCCGTTTTTTAGGGGAATCAGGATGGATGGCACTTCGCTGTAACTGGCTCCGGCTATCGTCACATTTACCTTCATGGCCTTCCCTCCTTACTCGACAGTCAGGATTTTCGTCAGGCTGTCCTGGGAAACGGAAACGGTCGTCAGACTGCCCGTCACCTTGGTACCATTGATGTAGGCCGTCTTACCGCTGACAATCGTCCCCGCGGCGGCGGTGGCATCACTGGTATCGACTACGCTGGACTTGCCGCTGATGCCGAGGACCGTCACCCCGGACTTGATGTTGCCGCTGACGAGCTTGGCCTGTTCTTCTTTGCTGATACGCACAGAGCCGCTGCCATTATGGAAGCCGGCCGGGATGGTATAGGCGCCATCAGCTTTGGCAATGCTGCCGCTGACCGCGCCGTTGTCAGTCATCGTCCCGATAACAGACCCGCTGCCCAGGAAAACTGACTTGCCGTTCAGGATATCGCCGGAAGAGGCCGTAGCGCCAGAGGTATCATAAAAGACCGCGCTGCCCTCCCCTTCTGCCAGGGGAATCGATACCTGCGGCACTTCTGCATAGATAACGGAATTGATTTTTACGTTCTTCGCCATGTTGATTGCTCCTTTACTCGACTTTTAATTCATAGCCATTGAAACTGATCCTGCCATAATTCGACGGAATGGCAGCCACCGTCACTTTGGAAAGAGCAGTATACCCGCCGTCTGCGGTGATGACCTGCTCCTGAGCCGTCGGAGTAACTCGCTTTTCCTGGTACGCTTCGAACGGCGCCTGCGGCATGGAAAGAATGCCGACCAGAGAATTTCTTTTAAGAGGTAGGGAAACAAAGCCTGCTAAAGTACTTTCATTCTGTGCCACGCTCCGTCACGCTCCTTTCCAGGAAAAAACCCCTGGCCGGGATGATGGTATCGGTATAGCCAGTTCCCCGCACGAGCTTCACTTCATAGATATACCGGCCACAGGATAAATGCCGTGTATCTTCCGGCAGGAATACCAGAACACAGCTGTCCTGCTCCTGACGGATGCCCTGGCCCAGCGTTTTCGTGAGGACAGGGTCCTTATCCGTAATGAAGCGTTTCAGTGTAAAGGTCAGGCGGTCGCCGTCCCCCGGGATAAAGACACTGCCCGTTACCCGGTCGCGTATGGTCAGGTCGAATTCTGCTGAATCGCCCCGCGTCAGATGGATCCGGTTCTTCACTACAAAAAAGCTCATCTCCCTCACCCCTGTTCATGCTGGCGCTGTTCCATCACATCCAGGCGATGCTGCACGTGCCCCGTAGCTTCTTCCACCCGGGACAACCGCTCTGCCATCTGCTGCCGTTTGGATTCCGTATCGGATAGTTGCCTGCGCAGATGATCAATGCACTCCTGCAGGCTCCGTACTGATTGATTTAAGGGCTTGATGACGCTGAAATTAAAGATGACACCGCAGAGCATCAGGACCGAGACCAAAGACCCTGCCATTTGTAGCCATTCAGCCATATTTCTCACCTCCTATCCCGTCCGCCGAAACATGTACACGACAATGGACGGCTGCATGTTGTTGTGCGGCTGGCCGCCGCCCGTCCGGGAAAGGCTATGGGAATGATTCCCATCCCAAGACGTATGCCCGTCCACCTGATTGCCATGCCAGCAGCCGTCGCCATAGCCTACGGCCACAGGTGCATCATTGCCTTCACAGGCATCCCACTGGAAGTTGCGTGGCAATGCCCCGCAGGACCAGTGACGATGATTCCCGCTGTCTCCGACCGTATGTCCATGAGCCGGAGTTTCTGGAATCGTAAGATTGTGCTTCTCTTCACCCAGCTTGTCCCCGGCCTTGTACATAGTTCCGCTGTCTGCCGCCCCGGCCCCGATCAGGCAACGTCCCATGGCAAAGGCCACCCAGGTCGTACCCGGCCAGTACGTTGCCGGATTCTTCCCGTCTGCGGATATGTAGATGGCATTGACAGGGAACGGGCAGGCCTGAATCTTGGCCACGGCTTCCTCGTCCATATCGGCGTAGGTGACCTTGCCCCAGCTGCCGTTGCTGTGCAGGACGGTATTCAATTTTCCCGCAGACGGCGACGGGACCATGCCGCTCTGGCCTGCCGTCTTTTCGCCACAGCCGCTGAAATCCGGCAGGGTGATGTCTCTCGTGCCATCAAACAGCACCCGGTGAATCTTCCGTCCTGTCTGCAGCTTCGACGCACTGGCCGCATTGCCGCTGATGCCACTGGCATGGGCCTTGGCATCGGTCAGATGGGCGTTAATGTCAGCCGCCGTCGCAGAAATCCGCTCATAGAGCCGGGCATCATTGCTGACCAGCTGGGACACGGTCTTGTTCTGCTGGTTGAAGACCACCGGGTCTTCCGAAAGATACTGAGGGAAAAGCACATCATAATCCAGCGTATTCTCCACGGCTTCTGTGGGCCGGACTTCCTGTCCGGCCCGGTCCGGGAAATCCGTTGACCACTTCTCCTTGATATACTCAGCCACTTGCCGTCACTCCTTTCCCGGATACGATGGTCGCCGTCGAGAACGTTGCCTCTCCATCCCAGTGAATCTTTCCGTTCCAGGAATAGCCCAGATAGATGGCATAGCCCAGATGGGCCGGCTTGTAGATATCGAGCTGGGCAATCAGCTTCGAGAGCGTTGCCGTATCCTTGTCATTCATAATGCAGTACACCTTGAAATAATATTCTTCATTCACTTCCTCGATGTGGCCGACGCTGTACAGGTTCACGATGGAGTCCATGAAATCCACCGTGGACACATCCACATGCTGCAGCTTAAAGAGGATCCGCTGCCTGCGGAATTCGTCGGTATCCCCGTCGCCGGGCTTGATGCCAAGGAATGATTCATAAAGAGGCAGCGCCCAGGTGGCTGTGTTCACGAAGAAGTTGTCCGCCAGGTCCTGCAAGGCCAGACGCAGACGGTCATGTTCCGTGCTGCAGGTATCCGCCGTCTTCTTGAACATCGGGTCTTTCCCCAGGAATTTCGGCAGATAGTCCAGCACATCAATGGGGTGCTGCCTCATCCATTCATTCGCTGACAAGGTTCAGCACCACCTTTCCGACTACCGGGATCTGTTCATTGGTCAGGCGGATGTTCTCTGCCTTGCCGCCGAGTTTCAGGTTTCGGTAGTCTGTAATCCCGTTCACGCCCAGGATGAGCCGGCCAATCTGGGCCAGGCTGACATAGGACAGGCTGAACCCCGTATTCTTGAAATAGGCGGACACAGCATCTGTCACCGCATCGGCATTGACGGTGCCGTACACTTCTGCCGTAATATCCACGGATACGGGTGCCGGAGATACCACGGTCACGGTAGCCCCAATGGGCCGCTGGGATTCGATGTGCCGGGACACTTTCTGAATTAGCTCGCTGGAAGCCGATTCATTCTCTGCCGTCACAATGATGACTTTCACTGTACCGTTCCCGTTCCAGAGCGGGATGACCTTGCAGTTGCCCACCCCGTCCACGGACATGGCCCAGGAGCGGTAGTGGTTGGCGTTGCCGGACGTGATGGGCTGGCGGACCCGGAACAGGAGCCGTGCCAGGAGGGCCGCATCGGATTCTTCATCGGCTCCGTCCGTGCATTTCTCCGGGTTGGTCACGCTGTACACATTGGGGATGGAATAAGGGATTTCCGTAATCGTTCCCGGTGCCACATTCCCTTTCACCCCTGTATCTGCGGCCTGGACAGCAATGTCTGCTTCCGTTCCGTCAGATGGAATCGTAGCGGATTCTGTCGTGTAGAAGCGCAGCCCGTCTTTCGTCTGGAACAGGCTGCCACGTATGATGTAGGCCCCGGACTGCCCGGTGACCGTCACTTGGCCATTGGCTTTCACCGCCTGTTTCCGCTGGATGCCGAATTCCTCGGCCCGGAGCGTCAGATAATCGCCCCAGGCAGTCTCGGCAAAAGCCGCGTCCCGCAGCATGGCCATCTCGGCATAGCTGTTCTCGAATTCCACGGCATTGGTATCAATCATGTCCCGAGCAAAAGAACCCTCGATGGCCGTCTTGTCCGTATCGGTCAGCGTGTGCAGGGTCTGCACCATGCGGCTCTCAATCTGGTCTTTTGTCTGGGCATCGAACAAATCGCTCATGCAAGGCTCCTTTCTACGGCAACCGTGATGCTTTCATCGCTGTAAATGGATGTCACATCCACCAGAATGAACAAATCATCTTTCTCCCGCTTTTCCACATCCACCCGGTTAATCCGTGCAATATAGGGATTGACGGCCAGCCCCTCCCGGATATTCTGGCAGATCTGGTCTGCTGTATAGACGCTGTTGGGCATCGTCCCCTGATAGGGTTCAATGGTAATGCCGTATTCATCATGGTAGGCCAGATACCGATATCGTTCCGTCATCAGGGCTTTATAGATCCACACCTTGAGGGCTTCATCTTCTGTCACGGTGATGTTGTTCCCGTTCTCGTCATAGCGGAACCGATGCTTCTCAAAATCATAGCCGTATTCCGAAAGGAGCGGCAATGTTTCTCTGGCACTGACATCCGCTCCGGATGCCAAGGCCACAAAAGGATCAGCCATACCCGTCCAACCTCACAATCTCATCTAAAATCACATACTGCTGGATTTTTCCGTTCACCAGCATGGGCATGATGGCGACTTTCATGCCCGGCTTCAAGGTATCCGTGGTAATCACCGAATCGGTGTAGTCGTTATGGATGTCGTGGTTATGCGACTGATACGCCGCATCTCCGCTGCCGCCTGCCCGGTTCTGGGTAGCCGATACTAGATGGCCGCGGGCCGTTCTTCCGTAGCCTGCCAGAAGGTAATGGGAAATCCACAGTTCCTCTTTGGTCAGGACGATGCCGTTGTATTTCACCTGGATGTCCGGCGGGGATTGGAGTATCTCGCCAATCTGGATGGACGGACTGTTGCTGCTCCTCGATACCTGCTCCATGAGGTTCAGCAGGCTGATATATGGATTTTTCTGCATCTCCCGTCACCCCCTCGATGTCTTGATGATGGTCGCCGGATAGTAGTCGCTCCCCATGTCGATGCTTCCTTCGTAATGGTGGAAGCACCCGTACACATTGGAGCTGTTGCCCCAGCAGCCGCCATTTCCGTCATAGACCACGACATGCCAGTTCGGGTCCGGCTTGCTGTAGCGGTTGTACATGATGATGTCGCCTTTCTCCAGCTGTGCCGGATCATAGGGAATCGTCAGTCCCTGGGCTTCGGCATCGGCCCGGAGCTGGTCGCATCCTTTGACGTTGTTGTTGTATTCCTGCGCGGCAAAGGGCGAATACCCGGCAGCGGCAACCGTTGCCCGGTCCACGCAGCCATTGGAACCATAAGGCGAAACGGTCCCATCGAAATTCTCCATGCACGAATCCACCACATCGCCTCCGGCAGCATTCCCGTTCATGGACGCCCTGCCCCTGCTGCCTGAAGCGGCCGCTGCAGGCGGCACGTAATCTGGGTTCGCATTATAGGATGCACTGTCCAGTTCCTGCTTTTGTTCATCCAGCAGCTTGTTGAAGACCAGATGCAGATCCATGGTGTGCCTGTTCCCCTCGATCCGATGGCTGTCTGACTTGATGAAGAACCTCCCTTTGAGCTGTTCTTCCTGGATGTCCACGGAAAAACCGGCAATGCACTGGATATGGCCGAGCGCCTTGACGGACATGTCATGGGCGACGGTCTTCAGCATGGCCCGGGCCTGCGAGGCATCGTCCTGCTTGGGGTCTGCCTTGCAGATGGCCTGTATGATGCCAAATTTTTCTATATCTGTAGTATCCGGCATCTCGCCTTTCGTCTGGCCTGCACTGTCCACGACAACCACCTTGGATACCATGTCTTCGATGGACTCGGACACGGATGCCCCGGTGAGATTCGTTTCATCGCTGATGAGGAAGTCCTCCACCACCTGATCATTAGTGCAGACCACATTCAGCTTCCCGTCCGTCATGTAGATGTGATAGCCCTTGCCATCCTGCGCCGACTGGTAAGACAGCGCCTGCTTGATGGCATCGGTTGCTGAGATGTCATCGGCGATGAAACTGCACACCACAGAAAGGTCCGGCATCGTCCCGGCTTCGATGGAAAAGTCATGGATGGTCTGCCGGATGGCATCCGCCACGGTCACATTGGCGTACTTCCGGGTAATGCGGGATTTGGCCAGATAGATGATGTTGTCGAAGGCCACAAAGCGCATGGCATAGGACTCGCTGTCCCGGCTCCGGGAAAAGATGCACCCCTGAAAAACGGGATATGTTTCCTGCGTGACCTCATCGGTATAGGAAAAACACACTTCATCTCCCAGCTCCAAAACGGCATTCGTCCAGTCCTTGTCTTTCGTGGTATAGGCGATATCAAATTCCAGCTTTCTCCCGGCCTGCTCCACATCGCCCGACCAGGTATAGGAAAGGGCATAGGCAGACAAGTCCGTGTTCTGCGGTTTATCTGCCTGCTGGTTTTCCGTATCGGCCTTATTTATCTTTGCCAACTGGAACATTTTCATCATTCCTTTTCAGGTTCATGGTCGTCAGCCGGATGATGTCCCCCGCCGATAGGCCGCCGCTGCGGATGATGCTGCGGTAGACCTGGAACTTGGAGAACTGCTCCTTATTGAGCGTGACCGATTTCCCGACGGCCCGGCCCACGACATTGCCGATGCTGTCGCCCGGATAATAGGTGATATTCTTCTTCATCTTCTGCCAGAACGACTCAGGGCGTTTCTTCAGCCCCGTTGCCGGGTCCGTTTTCCCAGTTTCCGCCGCTGTGACATAGCGGTATTCCGTCAGCGCCAGTTCATAATACACATCGCCGCTGCCATCCTTTTCCCCGAACTTGAAGGAGCTGATCAGGCAGGGCATGGAAATAGGCGTGTCCGATACCGTGAGCTGGCAGACCTCGCCGCCTGTACGCATGGCTTCCAGTTCGGCGATATAGGTATACGGCGACAGCGTCATCATGGCAAAGGGATAATCCTGGGCGGGGAAAAATCCCGCCAGCGTCAGGGACTTCAGCCCGGTCCTGCCTTTCATGAGATACTCCCCGTAGTTGTTGATATTTACCGTGCCATGATTCATATTGACGGAAACCATCAGTTCCGAAGGCAGCACGGGAAAGGTCACGACAGAGCTGCCCGCAGCCAGGGAAATCGTCAGATCCTGTGACGTCTGCCCGATGGCATTCAGGATGGATTCTAAGAATGAGGCCATCAGATGGTCGCTCCTTTCATGCGGTTCATGCCGTACAGCCGGATCTTTTCCACCAGCTTGTCGGCTACGGCGTCGATGTCCTGCTCGCTGCGGACGTTCATCGTGTCGATTCGAATAGTGATGGCGTGGCTGCCTGCGTTCATGGCCTGCCGGATGCTTTCATCATGAGGAATCACGGTACTGCCGTTTGGCAGGTGGACCAGCTCGCCCCGGCGGTCTTCGTTGATGACGGCAAAGCCGCCGCCAAAGTTCTCGACGCCTCCGGAAAAATGACTGATGGGTTCAATATTGAATCCCACATGAGTCGGCGCCCCGCCTGTCAGAGACGGGATGTCAATGGACAGGCCGTTGACGCTGGCAATGAGTCCGTTCACCTGGTCGATGACCCAGTTCACGCCGCTCCGGAAAGTATCCTTGATGCTCTCCCAGATGCTGGAAGCCGTTTTGCTGATGCCGTTCATGGCCCCGTCCCAGGCCGAAGCAATCCATTGCATCCCAGCATCCACAGCATCCGACACCGCCTGGATGGCCTGTTCGATATACTGCGAAACCGTATCCCAGTTGCTCCAGAGGAGATACAGCCCTGCGATGACGGCGGCGATGACAATCAGGATGGGATTGGCCATCGCTGCCGCGCCGACTGCCCGAATAACGGTAATCATCATCCTGCCCACGGTCAGGAAGGTACTGCCCATGCCTTTGGCAACGATGGCGATGCCTCTTGCCACAGTAATGAGGCCCTTGAACTGGGCAGCCAGATACTTCGATACGCTCCCGGCCTTGCTGATGCCCGCGGCGATGGAGCTGAACGTCCCGAAGGCCCGTCCGCCTATCGTCAGCACCCGTCCCAGGGTGGAACCGAAGAGCTGGAAGGTTACGATGCCGAAAGCCACCTGGCCGATCAGGGCCTTCTGCTCCGGCGTCAGCGACCGGAACCAGGCCGCCAGTTCCTTCACCCGCAGGGACATGGCCTTGAAATAAGGGGTAAAGGAAACAGCCAGGTCCATCCCGGCATTCTTCAGCTGGTTCATGGCAATCTGCATCTGCTCCGACGGGGTCAGCATCTTCTCATAGGCTTCCCGGGTCATGCCGGCAGACCGGGCCATCTGGTCCATGACCTTATCGAAATCCCCGGCTCCCTTGCCCGTCAGGACCAGGATGCTGTTCAATCCTTCGACGGAACCAAAGAGCTGGGCCATCTGTTCGGCGTCACCGCCGGTGGCCCGCTTCACTTCGTCCAGGAACTTCACCCATCCTACGCTCTGCAAATGAGCCGCGTTGAACTCAAGGCCAAGGGACTGAGCCAGTTTCGCCGCTTCAGAAGACGGCTTCAGGATGTTGCTGTAGGCCGCCTTGAGTCCTGTAATGGCCTCGCTGGTCCGGATACCGTTCTTGGTCAGGACGGCAATGGAACCGAACAATTCCTGGGTACTGACATTGAGCTGTGCCGCAATGGGAATGACGTTGCCCATGGACTGGGCCATCTCGCCAAAGGATGTCTTGCCGAAGTTCTGTGCCAGGAGCATCTGGTCCGTCACCGCCGTGGCTTCTTCTGCCGATTTTCCATAGGCATTGAGGACAGTCGTGACGCCGTTTACGGCAGTCGTCGTATCCGTGAACCCGGCCTTGGCGGCAATGGTCATATCCCGGACGAAACCTACAGCGTGGCCGGCATCGACACCCGCTGAGATGGCCTGGTAGACCGATTCGGAAAGGTCGGCAACGCCCGCCCCGGTCTCATCGCTGACAGCACGGATTTCATCACTGACCTTCTGCATGGAAACGACCGTCGTATCCACCAGGGTCGAAATCTTGGCGATGCCACCCGCAAAGTCGCTGTGCAGCTTGAAGCCTGCCGTCGCAGCCGCCAGGATGGGTGCCGACAGCAAGGCCATCTTGTCTGACAGACCGGAAATCTTGCTTCCCGTCTGCTCGATGCTCTTTGCCGTCCGTTTCTGGATGCGTTCATGCTCCGTCAGCTTGTCCGACAGGCCGCTGACCGATTGTTTTGCCGCCGCCATCTGGGCCTTCATGGTTCCCAGGCTGGCATTGACGCTCCGCACCGTCGGCGTGAACAAATCCCGCAGCCGGATGGCGGCATCGATGACATTATTGGCCATGCTGTTTCACCTCTCTTTCCATCATCTGCCTTATTTATCTGCCTCATTCTCTTGCTATCTGCAACATTTCATGCTAAAATGTGGCAGATAATAGAAAGATGAGGGAGATTTTTATGCGGACATTTAACTACTCGCAGGAAATACAAAATTTACTGACACCGGAAATCGTCCAGCTTCTCACCTGTATCCATGAACACAAGGGACGACAGGATTTATTTCTGGAGGCGAATACAGACGAACTGAAAACACTGGTAGACGTTGCCATGATCCAGAGTACAGGGGCTTCCAACCGTATCGAGGGAATCTTCACCAGTGACAAACGATTAGAAGCACTGGTCAGCAAAAAAGCTGAACCGCACAATCGGTCTGAACAGGAAATTGCCGGATATCGTGAAGTACTCGCCTTGATTCATGAAAATCACGACTATATTTCCCCTGCCCCTAATGTCATCAGGCAGCTCCACCGAGACCTGTACTCTTACTCAACAGGAGCCATAGGCGGAGATTACAAAAACGCAGATAACGTCATTGCAGAAACGGACGCACAAGGGCATCAAAAGGCAAGATTCATCCCCGTTCCTGCTTTTCAGACAGCTGACGCTATGGATTCTTTATGTCAATCATTCCAGAATGCCTGGCAGGAAAACGTAATGGATAAATTGCTGCTGACTCCCATGTTCATCCTGGATTTTCTCTGCATTCATCCATTCAATGACGGAAACGGACGAATGAGCCGGCTTCTGACACTCCTTCTTTTATATCGTGCCGGCTATATCGTCGGGAAATACATCAGTCTGGAAATGCTGATTGAAAAAACGAAAACCACTTACTACGAGGCTCTCCAGGCAAGTTCTTCCGGCTGGCATGAAAGCCAAAACACCTATGCCCCTTTTGTGAAATATTATTTGGGCATTATCATAAAGGCATATGATGAATTCGAAGACCGAATCCAATATCTGGTAACCAGAAAGATCTCCAAGCCAGATCGAATCAAGGCCATCATTTCCCAGACACTAGGAAAAATCAGCAAAAAAGATCTGATGGAACGCTGTCCGGATATCAGCCAGGGAACCATAGAACGCACTTTGTCCAGTCTGGTAAAAGAAGGCTATATCATCAAAGTTGGCTCTGGCCCGGCCACGGCATACATCCGCAAGCGCTAAAAAGGAATGCAGACTACATCATTTTGCGGTCTGCTTTTTTCTCTTCCCGTTCTTCCATCTCATACCGGATAAAGGCATACAGGACCTGCCGTTCGCCGTATCCCAGTTCCATGACCGCTGACGGCAGCAGGTGATGCTCCCGGAACAGGAGATACATCGCCTGCACTTCGCCATCGGTCCGGATCAGTTTTTTACGGCTTTATCCGCCTTTTCCTGGGTCGTATAGCCATTGAGTTCCGTAATCTGTGCCGTAAGATCGGCGATTTCGCCTGCCAGGAATAGCTTGCGGATGATGTCACCAGGGAGTACAACTCCGAATTTTTCCAGCAGGTCCCTGTTCTTGAGGTCCGGGTCGGCAATCCCCGCCAGGAGCGTCTGGGTCTGCATCTGATAAATGTCGATGTTATCGGCACTGCCGTTGGTGAAGTCCACGGCCATCTTCTGGATATCTGCATAGCGTTCCGGGTCGATGGCCCGGAGCGTGATGACAAAATCGAATCCGAACAGCTTCGAGAGCCGTTCCATCTTCACTTTCTTTTCAGGCCGTTCGGCCAGCTTATTCACTACATCTGCTTTCAGCAGGCGGTCTACCATGTTCATATGCTTGTTCTCCTTATGCTAAATCCAAGAGGTCCCAGTCCGAGAAGGTGAAGCTATAGCTTTCCTCGCCCATCTTGTCCACTTCCCAGTCGGCCAGGATCAGGCTGTCAAAGGTCGCATCCTTGATGACGATGCGCTCGCTGCCGATGGCATCCTTGTCATCCAGGACAGAAACGATGGTCACGACGGTCTGCCTGCCCGCCTTGATGTTGTCGTTCATCTTCCGGATCATGTAGCTCGACACCTTATGCAGCTTCAGCTGGCCTTTGCAGTCGTAGCCTGTGACCTTGTAGCCCTTGCCTACATGGCGGAGCATCTTCACTTCTTCCTTGGTCAGCGTGACCTCGGCCTTGAATGCCGTTGCTTCGGCCATGAGGTCGCCGTCGATATAGAGGTCGGCATATTTTCCGTTCATGACCCGTTTGGCTTCCATACTGTTCATCCGGCTTCACCTCCTCAGATATTGATGGTAATCGTGACGTCTTCCATAGCATCCAGCAGCGATGCCTTGACGGCGATGAACACATTGCTGCCGATATTGGCCAGCTTGATGTCCATATCGGACATGTCTGCCAGTTCCGCCTTGGTATATTTGCCGTTGGATTCCAGCCATATCTTCGTGGATTCCACATCGATATACGCTGTGTTCTGGTCCTGTTCCAGCAGCCCTTCCTGGGCCAGCTGGTCAAGATATCCCTGGATGGCCGTCACCAGGAGGCAGCGGTTCGCATAGCTGTTGGCATATTTCCCGAGGTAATGGTCCTGGGCCGTCGTGCGGATATCATCGTGCATCATGTCCATCAGGTCCACGAGCTTGATTTTCTGGAAGCTCGTCCCCTTGTCCTGGACGGTGGTCACCAGGGAATTGATGCCCCGGGCCAGTTTCACCTTCTCGCCGTCAAAGAAGAAAAACAGTTTTCCGGCACCGGCCATGGTGTCCATTTCCTCTTTCGTCCACACATCACAGCCGATGACTTCCGGCAGCGGTGCGTAGGTGCAGGAAATCGTCATGGGCGTCCCGGCGATGATGCCGGCAATGCGGCTGCAGTACTGGGCCGTCGTATAGGTCCTGCTCTTCGTGCGGATGGTCTTGTTGACGAAGTTGATGACGCCTTCCGTATCTGCCGTACAGTCCGGCAGCACGGCCTTGATCATCTTGTCTTTATTGGTACGCATCCCCTTGACCCAGGTGGCGATGGTATCGATGTGCGACGTTCCGATGTCCGGGATAACCAGGTAATCGAAGCGCTTGTTCTCGATAGCCTTCAGGATATCCGTATAGTCCTCGGCTTCACTGCTGATGATTTCGGCGATGACCTTCTTCGGACTGTTCACATAGCCCCGGAGCGCCAGTTCCAGCTGCTCCCGGTTGCTGTCAGACAGCTCCTTGGGGATGTCATCTGCCGTGTACAGGTTCACTTCCGTCACCGAAGGCAGGGTCTCTTCCTTCAGGATCATCAGGACAATGCCGCGCTCGCTGCGCTCGATGGCGCTGATGCCTTTTTCCTTGAACACGACATTAATGGATGGCATTTTCATGTTTCATTGTCTCCTTTCCCCGATACCGCTGATGCAGCACTTTCATCCGTTCGGCTGCTTCCGTTCCATCGGCGGAATCATAGTACTGGACGGTCAGCGTCAGCCGGCCGCCATCGTTGTCGGCCCCGATGAGTTCCTCGTTCATCGAGCGGACAGCAAAAAACCTGTCCTGGACGGCAATCCCGTCACGGAACAGGTCTTCTGCAACGGCCAGCACTTCATAGATGGATGTGCTGGCCGTCTGCTTCTGCGGTATATAGGTGATGTAGATATCCGTATCCCGGTACACTTCCTTGCTGCCCTGGGGCGAAGCCACCGTCATCGTCTTTAGGAAAAACGCCGGCGGATGGAACCCTTCCTTCACTTCCTGCAGGTACACGGGATGCGGGAACCGTTCCTTCAGCTTCTGCTGTACGGCCTGCAGGATGTCGATGTCATGGATCATGTGCCGCCTGCTTTCTTCAGCAGCTTCTTCGCCAGTTTCTCCAGGCCCGGCTGCAGTTCCCGGGCTTCGAATGCCTTGACGGATTTCTCCGTATAGTGCTGGCCTTCATAATAGCCAACAGTCCGGCCGCCTGGCGTTTTCTTGACATGGCCGTTATTGAGCAGGTGATGGACCGGATGCCGGTTGACCAGTTCATAGGTCAGCTCCGAGCCGTTATATCCTTCCACCTTATGCTTCCAGCCTTTCTTCAGCTTGCCCGTGCTGCCCTCCGGCGTGTTCTTCACGCATTCCTTCCTGAGCTTGTTGCCAATCGTCACCAGGCCCTTTTCAGCAGTGCCGGGAAACGCTTCAATGGCAGAAAGCAGTTTTTCTGAAAAATCATCCAATCCTCTGACCTCAAAGTCACTTCCGCTCATTGTCCGTCCCCCTCACTTCTTCCATGCAGTACAGTTCCAGGGCTTCGTGGCGCATGTACGGGTCCACGATGGTGTCGATGTCGTACAGGTGATTCTGGTACTTCACCTTCATATCGTGAGTAACGCCCGGCCGCCAGCGGATGGTTATCTTGCTGTACTCCGTGTCCGCCTTGCGTTCCATCTCATAGAACACTTTTCCCCGGGCGGGCTCGATGGATGCCCAGCAGCGGTACACCACGACGTCGGTCTGGGTGTCGAAGCCGAATGCATCCGTTGCCGCCTGCTTCCCCAGGATTTCAATCCGTTTGTTCAAAAGCCCGGTCTTCATGGGCATCCCCCTTTCAAAAACAGCTCCGTCGCACCCCGAACAGCAGCCACCGCAGCCGCTTCAGCAGGCCGGAATAATCGGCTTCTTCCCGATGCTCGTACAAAAAGGCAGCGGCATAGAGGATGGCTTCATGGAACACGACGGGATTCTCTTCGGCATCCGCTTCCTCGCAGCGGGCCAGGTCCAGGCACAAGGCCTGGGCCGTTTCCAGGGAAGACAGGATGACGTCATCGTTGGACGTATCATCCTCATCGATCCGCAGATATTCCCTGGCTTCTTCCAGGCTGACCAGCATGGCTTATCCCTTCGCCTTCATCTCCAGGGCCTTGACCGCTTCCTTCAGCATCAGCATGCCATCGACGCGCTGGCTGGCGAGGAAGCCGATCTGGCCGTTGGCGGCATACAGTTCGTTGAGACGCTTGAAGGAGCGGGATTCCCTATCGGCAATCCAGTAGTAGCTGAAATCGCCGAAGAGCATGGGACGGTTGCCGGCCGCCAGTTCCGGGGCAAAGGAGGTGCAGTAGCAGGGACGGTTCAGGATGGTATCCGGCGTCCCGGCCGTGACGGACGGCTGCCAGATGTAGTTGCCGTTGTTATCTTTGATTTTGCGCAGGGCCTTGATCGTAGCATCGTTCAGGAGCCATACGGCCTTGCGGCGGTACGGGATGCGCAGGGAGTGATACAGGTCGATGACATCATCAAAGGTGATGGATGCGCCATTGGCCGTCACGCCCAGTTCCGCGGACGGGAACACGCCAGTCGGCTTGTTCTTCCCGTCGCCGGTGAGGAAGGATTCTTCTTCCTTCGTGCCGATACGGCGGGCGAATTCGCCGGCGATATAGCTTTCCAGGTCGAAGACGCTGTCATTCAGGAGTTCTTCCGACACACGGATAGCCGTCCCCAGCTTGTACGCCCCGATGGACTGCTGGCCGAAGGTATCCTGGCTGTCCGGATAAAGGCCGTTCTCTTCCATCCAGGATGCTTCGCCATGTCCCGTCACGACGGGAATCTTGCGGTCGCCGCTGGTATGGATGACCGTCGCCAGGCTGCGGAAGAAGTTCTCTTCCTGGAGCTTGTCGATGAGCTGATGCTCGAATTCATCCGGCACCAGGTAGCCGCCATCGGCATCTGTGCCCACGCTCAGTGCGTTCTGTACATCGATGAAGTTTTTATGGCGGATGCTGTCCCAGAAGGCTTTTCGGTAAGCCAGAGATGCACGGCCTTTCTTTTCCGGGGCCTGGTTCCCAGCACCGGGCTGTTCCGTGATGGGAGAAGATGTCGGCTGGGCCAGCTGGGCATCGAGCTGCTGCTGGCGTTCCAGGCGGTCGATTTCCTTGCCCAGATTCACCACATCCGCTTCCATCTTGTCATACCGGGATGCATCTTCTGCCGATACCATGCCGTTCTCATCGCGGGCTGTATCCAGGAAGGCTTTCGCCGCATCCCAGAGGTTCTTGCGCTTCTCGCGCAGTGCTAAAATCGTATCCATTGTATTTGTCCTCCTGTCAATGAATGAGCAATGCCAACCGTTTCTCCAAGGAAGCGGCTGGCACTTTCTGCAAGGGTTTCTTTGGTTTCAGTTTCTGTACAAAGGAATTCGTCACCGTGACCGGGCTGTACAGCATGGCTTCCGGCTGCTGTTCTCCGTCTTCCTGGTCAAAAAGGATTTCATCGGCAAAGCCAAGTTCCACGGCCTTCCGGGCATTGAGCCAGGTCTCGTCATCCATCATGTGCGAAATCTTCGTGCGAGCCAGACCGCTCTTGATTTCATAGGCATTGATGATGCTCTCCTTGACTTCGCTCAGCATGCCGATGGTCTTTTCCATCTCGGCTTTATCCCCATAAGCCAGGGTCGCCGGATTGTGGATCATCAGGATAGCCACCGGCGACATGCAGACCTTCGTCCCGGCCATGGCAATGACGGAGGCAGCCGAAGCCGCCAGGCCGTCGATCTTGACGGTAACGTTCCCGGGATAATCCATGAGCATGTTATAGATCTGGGCAGCGGCAAAACAGTCACCGCCCGGACTGTTGATCCAGAGGGTGATGTTGTCGCTGCCCGCATCCAGTTCTTCCTTGAACGCCTTCGGGGTCACTTCATCGCCCCACCAGGTCTCGTCCGAAATCTGGCCGTCCAGGTACAGTGTCCGTTCACTACCGAAGGCATCGGGGACCGCATTGGTCACCCACTTCCAAAATTTATGTTTCATTCGTTTCTCCCTTCTGGGCAAAGGCCCCGGCATCCTTGAGCTTGGTCATGCTGCCGTTCACCAGGTACAGATTGCCGCCTTCCTCATCGGGTACGGGATTCATGTCTTCCATCTCCCGGATATCGTTGGCGGACAGCCAGCCGTTCTGCCGGCCGATGCTGTACCCGGTCATGCGGCTCTCGTAATCGCCGCGCATGAGGCCGTTCACGTTGAACTTCAGGAAATACTGCTTCTTCTCTTCCGGCAGGAACAGGGCTTTCTGCATGGCCTGCTCCCAGCGGATGACCCATGGGTCCAGAGTGTATTTCACAAATTCCATGGACTGCTGCTCGATGTTGTTGAAGGAACTTTTCTCCAGGTCGCCGATCATATGCGGCGGGATGCGGTAAAGCCGGGCAATCTCATCGAGCTGGAACTTCCGCGTCTCCAGGAACTGTGCTTCTTCCGGCGGGATGCCAATCTGCTGGTACTTCATGCCTTCTTCCAGCACAGCTACCTTGTGGGCATTGCCCGTCCCCCGGTAGACGGCATTCCACGAATCCCGGACTTTGGCCGGGTCCTTCAGAACGCCTGGATGTTCCAGCACCCCGCTGGGACTGGCCCCGTTGGCAAAGAATGACGCCCCGTATTCCTCGCAGGCCATGGTCATGCCCACGGCGTTGCGGGCCATGGCAATCGGCGAATAGCCGACCAGGCCGTCAAAGCCAAGGCCGGGGACATGCAGCACTTCTTCCTTCTGGAGTGCCACCTGCCCATACGGCTTGATGTTCGGATTCTCATCACTCGTCTTGGTGTACAGATAGAAAATCTTTCCCCGATCATCCCGACAGACGGTCATCTTGTCCGGTCGAAGCGGATAGAGTCCCTGCACCCGTCCCAGGCGGTCGCGGATGATCTGGGCGTAGGCATTGCCCCAGATGAGCAGATGGCTCATGAGCGTTTCCCGGAAGATGAACGATGTCATCTCCGGGTTCGGCTCATCATGGAGCAGATGGTACAGCGGATGGTCATAGACCCGCTCCTTGCCGCCCGGTGTGTAACGGTACAGCTGGAGCGGCAGGGCTGCCAGGGTTTCCGCCAGGATGCGGACGCAGGCATACACTGCGGTCGTCTGCATGGCCGTGAACTCGTTCACCATCTTGCCGCTGGTGGAAGGGCCGAACAGATAACGGAAATCCGTGCTGATGTAATAGTTCTGAGACTTGTCCCGAGTACGGAACAGGCTGGATAAAAATGGGATATGCATGAAAACCTCCTGAAAAGGGATACTTAACCTAGTAATTGATAGTTTACAAACACGTTTTATTATTGGTAAACTATTTTCATAATAGTAAATCTCAGAAAGGAAATGAGCACTCATGGGCAGAATAACTATTGAAAAAAATACGGTGCAAGAAACATTAATCATTCCCCTCTATGCCAGGAAACTTGGCAATGAACTCTTCCCTCACATTCTCCTAGACCCTTATGCGGATGACGTAATCAGACATCTGAATTACGATTTTTCTACGCTTGATAAAAAGAAAGGTTCTTTTGTTTGGAAGTTTGGTGCCTTAGAAGGTATTCTTCGAAGCAAAGCTATTCTTTATGAGATGCAAGACTATCTATCTTCCCATCCAGATGCGGCTGTTGTAAATATGGGATGCGGATTAGATCAGACCCCTCGCTTAGGAGATAACGGAAGAATGAATCTATACAATATCGACAGGAAAGACATTATTTCCATACGAAATTCGCTTCTTCCCCCTATTGGCCGAGAAATCAATATCGCGGCTGATTTAAATGATGATACTTGGACTCAATACATTGATGTATTTCAAGGAGTTTTCCTGTTTGCAGCCGGAGTGTTTATGTATCTCAGAGAAAAAGAGGTACATCAACTTATTCTGAGGCTAAAGGGTGCCTTTCCCCACGGTTGCCTCGTATTTGATACTATCGGCAGCTTCGGTATAAAGGTACTGATGAAGAGAACATTGAAAACAATGGGAATACATGGCATAAAGGGAATGTTCTACTGCAATAACCCACTTCATGACCTAAGATTGGACGATGACATTAAGGTATCTGTACGAAAATACCTGACAGGCTATGTAGACCTGAAAAAGGAAGGCATCTCTCCACTTTTAAGGGGAATGGCGTATCTTTTCGATTGGGTGTTCAGAATGAACATCTGCCAAATTACCTGGTAATAAAAATCAAAAAGCAATAACACCCCGTTCGTCATAGACACTGCCGCTGCCTATTCCGTTGCGGATGCAGCGGTCCAGTGCCATGATGGACGCCACAATTCCGTCGATTTTTTCGACGGATTTTTCTTTGTCCGGCTTGATGTTCCCCGCCGGATCCTGCCGCATGACGACGTTGCCCGCCATCCATTTGAGGACGGGATTGCCGCCATGGAGGATGTTCCCTTCCATCAAGAGCTTGAACAGCTCCTTCGACGGTGGCGACATATCCTTGAATCCCTGGCCGAAAGGCACCATGGTAAAGCCCATGTCTTCCAGGTTCTGCACCATCTGGGTGGCGTTCCACCTGTCGTAAGCGATTTCCCGGATATTATAGGTTTCTCCTAAACGTTCGATGAACTTCTCGATGAAACCATAATGGATGACGTTCCCTTCCGTTGTCCGGATGAAGCCCTGCTTCTGCCAGACGTCGTATAGGACATGGTCCCGGCGGCACCGCAGTTCCAGCGTGTCTTCCGGCAGCCAGAAGAAAGGAAGCAGGATGTATTTCTCGTCATCGCTCCGTGGCGGGAAAGCCAGAACCAGGGCCGTGATATCCGACGTACTGGACAAGTCCAGCCCGCCGTAGCACATCCGCCCCCGCAGGGAATCCAGGTCAATGGGAAGGCTCCCCTTGTCATAGACCTGTTCCGGTATCCAGCGGATGCTGGCCGAAGTCCAGATATTGAGCCGGAGCTGCTTGAAGACATTCTCTTCCGCCGAATTTTCGACGGCATTCCGATACGCTTCCCGGACGCGGTCGATTTGTATGGTATGGCCCAGGGACGGGTTCGCCTTGTACCAGTTCGCTTCGTCCGTCCAGTCTTCCTCATGTTCCAGGCCATAGACCACGGGGTAAAAGGTGGCATCCTTCTTCCGGCCCGCCATCAGGTCCAGGGCCTTGGTATGCAGTTCGTAACAGATGCTGTTCTTGTCATTGCCCGCCGTGGTGATGATGAAAAAGAGCGGCTGCTCCCTTGCATCACCAGAACCTTTGGTCAGGACATCATAAAGCTTCCGGTTCGGCTGGGCGTGGATTTCATCAAAGACCAGGCCGGACACATTGAGTCCGTGCTTGGTTCCTGTTTCCGCTGACAATACCTGATAGAACCCGGCATTGCGGTAGTTGATGATCCGCTTCCCGGCCGACCGTATCTTGGAACGGCGCATCAGGGCCGGACTCATCTCGACCATCTGCCGTGCCACATCAAAGACGATGGATGCCTGATTGCGGTCACAGGCCGCACCATACACTTCGGCACTCGGTTCATTATCGGCATAAAGAAGGTACAGGGCGATGGCTGCAGCCAGCTCGCTTTTCCCGTTCTTCTTTGGAATCTCTATATAGGCCGTCAGGAACTGCCGCTTCCCGTTTTTCTTGACGATGCCGAACAGGTCACGCACAATCTGTTCCTGCCAGGGCAATAAGAGGAAAGGCTTCCCGGCCCATTTTCCTTTGGTATGACAGAGATGCTCGATGAAAGCGACGGCACGGTCAGCCTTTTCTTCATCATAACGGGAATCCGGCAGCATGAATGCTGACGGCTTATATACAAACGCCAAACTTGTCACCCCCTTAGCAGCAGTTCCATTTCATCCGTTTCTTTTCCGACCCCGTTTTCTTCCCCGACCATGCGGCTCCGGGCAGACGGGGTCAGGCCGAACTGCTCGCAGAATTTCAGCATGATCTTGAGGTTCGTCTGGGCAATGGACACCTGCGGCACCTGCGGCAGGTAGCCGTTCGGCGTCCGCACCATATCGCCGTGCTGGGTGATGAATTCTTCGGCC
The DNA here is from genome assembly GCF_001682955.1 of Megasphaera sp. DISK 18. Classification (NCBI taxonomy): domain Bacteria; kingdom Bacillati; phylum Bacillota; class Negativicutes; order Veillonellales; family Veillonellaceae; genus Megasphaera; species Megasphaera sp. DISK 18. Next base: position 36,985 of record NZ_LUGJ01000038.1, on the reverse strand, counting down.
CCTTTCCATCGGGCGTACGCCTGACAGTATCCAGCGAAGGCCATCATGTCCAGATGGGTCAGCATCCCCATCTCAGCAAGGACTTTTCCCAGCCGCTTCCACTCTTTCTTGGCGTCGTCTTCCAGCCAGTCCGGGCAGCGAGGGAGCCGTCCCTTTGGCATGGGTTCCTTCTTGTTGAGAGGACGATGGCCGGGATTGCCTTCCAGCACCTTGAGTGCCGTCGGTTTCGGTTTTCTTCCTCGTACAGCCAATGGCGCTCACCTCCCAATAAAAAAAGCCCTTGCGGGCTGTACGGCAGAGAAGGCTGCATCTGCGGTCCCCTCTGACTCTCTTTTTTAATTCTTCATGGCCCATTCGATGGCGTGGCCATTGTCATCGAACAGTTCGTCGCTGACTGCCGTCAGCCTGATTTCCCCTTCACAGGTATGGTCTCTGGTGGTAAATCCATAAACTGCACCGTACCAGTAATCCCTGCCCTTGCTGAAGTAATGCCCTGCCAGCAGGACCTTGTTTCCGAATTGCAGGATGCAGCTCCAGTTCATCTCCAGTGTTTCCATCGTGGCCGTTTCGGGAAGCCGATAGTCTTTTGCTTTCTTTGTCATCGTTGTTTCCTCGCTTTCATGTGCTTTTTCTTCGGGACCCGTCCCCTTCGTCATGTATATATATCACTCTGAACGCACATAATAGCAAGTCATTTATCCGATAGTTATGCATCTTATTCGATGACTTCCCATTCATCGGCTCCGGGTACCAGCCCAAGACTGCTGCCCGTATCCCACTGTACATGGATGGTCCCGGCATCATCGACGAACTGGACGGTGCCTTCAGTTCCCCTGGGCGGTGCCTGCCTGTCATCCATGGCGATAAGCCGCACCCGCGTCCCTGCCATCCGTTCCCGGCTGTGCCGCAGACCGTCCCGCAGGACGGACAGGTCGAAACCGAATTTGCGGTAATCCCGCTCCATGTTCTGGTAGTACCAGTCTTCCGGGATGCCGAACCGGCGGTCTTCGTGCATGATATACACCAGGCCGTGGATTGTGTCGCTGTCTGTTTCAACGGGGACGGTTTTCTTGTAATAGAACCGCGGGAAGCCTTCATAGGCATCGAGCCGCCGTTCATCCGCCGAAGAAATGCGCCAGAAAACAACCGGCACGAAGGCGTCTGCCTTCTTCTCGATCGTGGCGTAACATCCTGTCAGGGAACCTTTGAAGAGAAGTTCATAGCCCCGGATCCGGCCCGTTCCTGCAAGAACGGCATCAGGACACCGTCTTGCCATCTGTACTTCACTCATGTTGCTGCCATAGGCAATGTAGATTCTTTGTTTCATCGCTCTCATCCTTTCTGAAGGGAATGCCCTTCTACCACCCCAAGGGCAGCCGAAGCTGCCCGGAAGGCTATCCCCTTCAAGCGGCGGCATTGCGCCATACGGAATTGCCTGTGAGGTGTTTGAGGAAGTGGAGCCGGCAGGTCTTGAATTCGTCGCCTATGAGCCCGAGGCGGAGCATCCAGCACCGGAAAGCGTATTTCTCATTATCCGTTTCAGTCTTACGGGCCGAAGCTTTCTTCTGGGTCAGGGCCTGATGGGCGACGGCCAGGCAGAACTGGATGTATGCCTTGATTTCCCCAGCGTGGAGCGTCCCGTTGAAAAGCCGGAACTCGACGGTCCCTTTGGTGAAGGTGGCATGCAGGTTCAGCCCGTGGTAGCGGGTGCTGTTGTAATGATGATTCCGTCCGTAAGGCGCTTCCTGATACCAGAGGTCGGCGATGCCTTCCAGCGTGTCCGGCTTTCTCCGATTGATGTCCTTCAGGAAGGTCGTGTTTGTCTTCCGGCAGTACCGGCTTTCCCGCGAGGGGTTGATTTGGAGGGCGCGGTAAATCATGTCTTCCTTGCTCGCCATGATGTTCACCAGGTTCCGCAGGGTCTTTGCCGTGAACCGTTCGGCCCCGACATGGATGTGGATGCCGCAGGACTTGTTGGCGAAGGCCCCGGCCTTGCGGAGCGTCCGCACCAGCTCCTGCAGCTTCGGGATGTCTTCATAGGAAAGGATGGGGCTGACCACCTCCGTGCGGTAGAAGCTGGAAGCATCCGTAATGTTTCCGTTCACCTTCTTCTGGGGAACCAGGCTGGAATCGTTCATGGCTTTCCATTTCCGTCCCTGTTCATCTCTTGCGGTGTAGGTATCGTAGGCTCCGCCTTCGTGCCGGCTTTCCGTCCCGAACAAGCTGGCCATGAGGCTGGCGGCCCGGCTTCTCGTGATCCCTGTCATTTCCATTTCGATGCCAAAGTGCAGTGTTTTCATAATCGTCTCTGTCCTTTCTATGTGTGCGTGTGTTCTTTCGGTACACTATATATCACTCTAAAGGCACACAATAGCAAGTAATTTTGAGAATAATTATGAATTAGATGGATGATTTATAGGTTCTGATGCCGGCGTTCCTTCTGCTTCCTGGCATGGGTCATGGTCTCTTCTTCCGTGCGGAAGGCGCTCCATCCGTTCAGGCCTTTCAGCAGGGCCATGCGCGATTCGTGGCTGGCTTTGGTTCCCATGCCGATGCGCAGGAGCCACATCCGCAGGTAGTACTTCTCGTTTTCCGGCTTCCGTGTGGCGGGCTGAACCCGTTTCGCCTTTTTCGCCGCGCTGACCATGAAAGCCGCCAGTTCAATCAGGGCGCGATTCTTCACGGTATTGCCAGTCGCGGCGAAACAGAATGTCACCGTGTCTGCGGCAATCAGGAACCCCCGCCCTTCCTTGCTGTAATTCTGATAGATGGCAAAGAATGAAGTCCGGTCTGTACCGGGTTCTTCTTTCAGATCTTCCACCAGTCTGTCCGGCACATGGATGTTTTCATGCTCTGCAGCCCGGTTCAGCAGGTACTGCTGGGCATGGAGCATAAAGACCAGGTTGCGGAGCTGTGCTCCGTCCATGCCATCAATGGGGACCTTGATTTCCATCCTGTCTGGTTCCGTTTCCGTCCGCGGCATTGCTTCCGATTCTGGCGTTTCATACTGCTGTGTCGGTTCTTGCGTTACTTCGATTTCCGTTCCTTCTTCCGGTTCCGGCTGCGGAAGGATTCCGGCTTCCTGCAGGAAAGCCGTGATGGCGGCTTCTGTCTTTTCATCATCGCATTCGATATCGCCGCTGCGAAGGATACGGAAGCCCTGTCCTTCGTAGGCAAAAGCCGGTGTCCCGGTGTAGCGGAGCTTTTCATTATGGTTGAAGGGAATCAGCCGTCTGGCCAGTTCCTTGCGGTCGTTCAGGTTCGTCTGGATTGTCATGGTCTATGTACCTCCTTGTCTTGCTAGTACATATATCACTCTGAACGCCGATAATAGCAAGTCATTCCCGCATCTTTTTTTCGAAGGAACAGGCAATGCCGGCCAGTACGAAATACACGCAGGGAAGGGCGACGCCGTTGCCCCACATCTTGTACTCCGAGGAATCCCGGTATGGTTCCTTCAGCCATTTGATAATCTGGTTCCGGGTCTTGGGCTTTGTCGTTTTCCCCAGGGCTTTCCGATGGGCCTCAAAGACATCGCTCCAGAAGCGGATGTCTTCTTCAGACGGGTTCTCTGTTTCCAGATGGCTGCACCACCAGTCCGGGAACCCCTGCAATCTGGCACATTCCGCAGGCATCAGGCGGCGGACACGGGCCCTGCTGTTGATGAGCGGCGGGTCCTTGTAGTCGGTGGCCACCAGCGACCCGGCCACTTCCCGGGCAGCACGGGTGAAATGGGAATTCTTGCTGGCACTGTAAGTCAGTTCCACCACCGCGATGCCGCCCTGGTTGCTCCCGGGTACGTTGCCGGATCGATCCACGCAGCGGCAGGTATCGCTTTCATAGACATGGTTCCGCATATTGCGGGTTCCGTCTGACGTCTGGCGCACATCATAGGTCCTCCGTGTTCCTTCATCACCGCCCTGAAGCACCAGGGGCTGGTTGTTGCCGCCAGTCCCGTACCGGGCCGTCAGCGACGGATTCACGGAAAGAGGTCCTTTGTACCGGGCATCGGCTCCATGGTTCTCAAACACCGGCCCCGGCAGATTGACGATGACCGGAGGATGATGGGCTTCTGCCCGCAAGGTGTTCGTCCGCTCTTCCGTCACATCCATGCGGATGCCGCCCTGGTCATTCAGGCAGATTGTGCCTGCCGTTCCAGGGCCAGGCGCAAGACGTCCGGCAGCACCCTGCCATGCTCGGAAGCCCGCCGCAGAATACCCCGACAGGCCTTCGGACTCAAATAGAACCGTTCCGGCACTTTGTCCATCAAAATCTGCGACAAGGTAGATGCGTTTCCTTCGCTGGGGCACGCCCCAGTACTGGGCATCAAGGACGCGCCAGGCCACAGAGAACCCGTCACCCAGGATGCACCCGGCAGGCTGCCATTTCGCATATCCAGCCACTGAAACCGCGGGGTCCCTGATCCGGCAGATTTCTTCAAGGACGGTTCGGAAGTCCTCGCCCTTGTTGCTGGAGAAAGCACCTGGCACGTTCTCCCAGACGATATATCTTGGCTTCTGTCCATTCGTTGCTTCCCTCATTTCCTTCACGATGCGGACGGCCTGATGGAACAGCACGGACTGCTTCCCTTCCAGCCCTTCCCGTTTGCCGGCAATCGACATGTCCGTACAAGGCGAGCCGAAAGTAATGATGTCCACCGGTTCCAATGCATGGCCGTCCAGTGTGTTGATGTTGCCATAATGCTTCACCGATGGCAGCCGCTTCGTCGTCACCCGGATGGGGAACGGCTCGATTTCCGAGTTCCACACCGGCTCTATCCCCGCCAGGATGGCCCCCAGTTCAAAGCCTCCGCTCCCGGAAAACAGGCTGCCCAGCTTAATCGGTCCCATCGGCAGCCACCTCCGCATATGCCATCTTCTTTCCGTCACGCAGCACCGACACACCGACATCCCCGCACTCGCTGATATACCGCTTCACGATGACATCGACGAACTTCTCGTCCAGCTCGATGCCATAACAGATGCGGTCCATCTGCTGGCAGGCCATAAGCGTGGAGCCGGATCCGAGGAACGGGTCCAGGACGATGCAGTGGCTCATGGACGAATTCTGTATGGGATAGGCCATGAGCGCCACGGGCTTCATGGTCGGATGTTCCTTGCTGGCTTTCGGACGGTCATATTCCCAAATGGTTGTCTGCTTGCGGTCGGAATACCACTGGTGTTTCCCGTTCAGCTTCCAGCCAAACAGGCACGGCTCGTGCTGCCACTGGTACGGACTGCGGCCCAGGACCAGGGCGTTCTTCTTCCAGATGCAGCAGCCGGACAGGTAGAAGCCTGCGTCCTTGAAGGCCTTGCGGAAGTTCAGCCCCTGCGTATCGGCGTGGAACACATAGATGGATGCATCCCGTTCCATGTTCTGTTCCATGTTGACGAAGGCGCTGAACAGGAACTGATAAAATTTATCGTCCGGCATATTGTCGTTCTTGATTTTCCCGGCCGTTTCTTCCACATCCACATTGTACGGAGGATCCGTCAGCACCAGGTTGGCTTTCTTGCCGTCCATCAGCTGTGTGTAGGTTTCCGGCAGCGTGGCATCGCCGCAGATGACGCGGTGTTCCCCCAGGAGCCATATATCTCCTTCCTTGGCCATAGCCGGCTGTTCCAGTTCTCTGTCCACATCGAAGACATCTTCTTTCACCTTCTTGTTGTGGACTTTGGAAAAGAGCTGCTCCACTTCTGGTGCCTCGAAACCCGTCAGGTCTACATTGAAATCAACGCTCTGTAAATCGACGATGAGGTCGGCCAGCAGCTGTTCGTTCCAGGCACCGGTAATCTTGTTGAGCGCGATATTGAGGGCCTTGACCTTGTGCTCATCCTCGATATGGATGACCACGCACTGGACTTCTTCATAGCCCAGTTCTTTCAGCACAGTCAGGCGCTGATGCCCGCCGATGACGGTCATGTCATAGTTGACGATGATTGGTTCCACATAGCCGAACTCCTGGATGGAGTGCTTGATCTTCTCGTATTCCTTGTCGCCGGGCTTCAGCTGCTTCCTGGGGTTATATGCCGCAGGCTTCAGCTGGCCGATGGGCAGGACTTTCCATTCCATATCCGATGTCTTCATACACTTTTTCCTTTCTGGATGCCGCAACAATAGCCGCTCCGTATCCGTTCAGATGATGCCAGCGGCAATAATTCCGCACGCTGTCCCGTGACAGTTTCGTTTCCCGGGCGATGGCCTTGTACCCCATCCCCTGTCTCCGCATGGTTTCAATCTGCCTGCGCTGGCAGTCATTCATGAAGTTCCCCTTCTTCCTGGCAATAAAAAAGCCCCGGGCCAGAAGCCTGGAGCTGCCTGATATTCGGTTGAAGACCGTCCTTATATCCCCCCTTATGAATTTCGCGGTTTTTCCCATTTGAGGGGGCGGCGGTCATGGACGGAAGGGCTGCAGAGATTTGCATCCCCCCCGCCCTACGGACGGATTCAGTACTTGTACTCGATGTTTCGGTCTTCGGTCATCGTCTTATGGTCATGGCAGCTCTTGCAAAGGGGCTGCCAGTTCGTTTCGTCCCAGAACAGTTTCGCATCACCGCGATGCGGTTTGATATGGTCAACGACCGTTGCCGGGACGAGACGGCCTTTTGCTTTGCAGCGGATGCACCAGGGATGACGTTTCAGGAAAAACTTCCTGGCCTTCTGCCACTCCCATCCGTAGCCACGTGTTTCTGCATCAGCCCGGTCGCCCTGGCACTGCTGTTCATGTTCGTCACAATATTTTCTCCCATACGGCACCAGCCTTGGGCATCCCGGATACTTGCACGGTGTCTGCGGTCTTCTTGGCATTCTCATCATCTCCGGCATCAAAAAAGGACCGATGGCGTTCAAGCCTCGGCCCTTCATTCTTTTCTTGCTGATTATAGTATATCTTACAGAAGCCAGTGACATCAAGTGCTGCTTTAGTGACATTCAGTGACATTCGCCAGAAATCTCGATGTGTTTCAGGGCTTCGTCATGCAGGCGGTACACCTGGCGGACATGAAGTCCGAGGGCATCGGCAATGGATGCCCAGTCTTTAAAGGCCAAATAGCGGAGTTCCAAGACGACCCGTTCCCGGGCATCTGGCACTCGGCTGACAGCCTTCATGATGTCTGCCTTGAGTTCGATCAGGACGTCGATGGCTTCATCCACTTCCTGTTCCATATCCATCATGCGGGCAATGGTTTCTTCCAGTCGGTGCGGGTTAGGCGTCCCGCTCGGTGGCACCGGGCTGAGCGTCGATGACGCCTTGATGGTCAGCTGCCGCAAGGCGGATACCTGTTCCAGCTTGCTGTCTATCTGTATGTTGATGTTCCGTGCCTGTTCCAGGTACGCCTTGGCTTCCATACGCTTTTCCTCTCCTTCCGGGTCCTGCTTCATAGTATACCCCCATTTCCTGTTTCCGTCATGCCCAAGTCAGCTTTCACTGCTTCGATTAGTGCGGCCTGGGTTCCATCTTTGTGTTCCAAGACTTTCAGGATGCGCTCGTCAATCGTGTCCCTGGCTATGATGTGCTGTATGATGACTGTGCGGCTCTGCTGCCCCTGCCGCCAGAGCCGGGCATTGGTCTGCTGGTATAGTTCCAGGCTCCAGGTCAGGCCAAACCAGATCAGGATGGAACCGCCCTGCTGAAGATTCAGCCCGTGTCCGGCAGAGGCCGGATGGATGAGGGCCACGGGGATTTTTCCTGCATTCCAGTCGGCGAAGTCCTGCGGCTCCTTCAGCTCCCGGGCTTCCATCCGCTGCTGGATACGGTCTTTATCGTGCTTGAACCAATAGGCCACCAGGACCGGTTTCCCGTTGGCGCTTTCCACCAGGTCTTCTAAGGCATCCAGTTTCCGGCCATGGATGTCCACCACATCCTTGTCGTCTGTATAAATGGCGCCGTTCGCCATCTGCGAAAGCTTCAGGGTCAGCGACGCGGCATTGGCGGCTGTGATTTCGCCGCCTGGAAGCTCCAGCACCAGGGACTTCTTCAGTTCATCATACCGTTCCTTTTCCTTCCCGCTCAGGCTGACTTCCTTCGCTACGCTCACCAGCTCCGGCATCTCCAGATAGTCTGTTGCCTTCATGGACACTGTGATGTCGGCGATCTGGTGATAGATGGCTTCTTCCGCTCCCGGCAGGGGTTTGTAGGAATACACCACCATGCCGTTGCGCTTATCCGGCATAAAGTACAGGTTCCGGTACTGGCTGATATATCTCCCCAGCCGCTCTCCCATATCCAGGATGCGGAACTCGGCCCAGAGGTCCATCAAGCCATTGCCGCTGGGCGTTCCCGTAAGGCCGACGATGCGTTTCACCCTGGGACGCAGAGCTTTCATGGCCCGGAACCGCTTCGACTGGTGGTTCTTGAAACTCGACAGCTCATCCAGGATGACCATATCGAAATCCAGGCGGCTGTTCTCATAGAGCCAGGCCAGGTTCTCGCGGTTCACGATATAGATATCCGCATCCTGCTGCAAGGCCCGCCGCCGTTCTGCCACGCTGCCGACCACAACAGAACAGGCAAGACATTCCAGGTGGTCCCACTTCTTGATTTCATCCGGCCATGTATCTCTCGCTACCCGCAGCGGAGCCACTACCAGCACCCGCTGTACTTCAAAGGTGTCATACATCAGATCCCGGATGGCCGTCAGTGTTGTCACCGTCTTGCCAAGGCCCATGTCCAGGAACAGGGCCGTGACGGGATGGGTCTTGATATATTCGATGGCGTATTTCTGATATTCATGCGGCATAAACTTCATGCACCTCCTCCCCCTTTTCCATCGGGCGTGCGGGCAATGGCCTTCAGGACAGCAGGAATGTCCTCCATGGCATCCAGGACGAATACCTGGCAGCCCAGTCTCCGCAGCATGGCATGACGCTTCAGCTGCAGCGGCCTCGGCTTCTGCCCCGGAGCCTTCACTTCCACGAAGCCCATCTTCCCATCACCCAATAGGACCAAGCGGTCCGGCATGCCGGAAAACGATGGCGAAACAAACTTCACTGCCATACCGCCTGCCCTCCTGGTTTCCATCACCAGGTGATGTTCTATCTCTTTTTCCCGCATCGGTATCACCTCTTTTTTTACAGGGGTGCAGGTCGTTGAAGGTCGTTCCGCAAACTTTCCTTAAAGGCATTTTTTCTATTTTTCAGCCCTAAAGGGAGTTTATGGATAGACCTGCACCGACCTGCACCCTTCCTTTTTCTCACAAGAAATCTGTGACCTTCAGTTTCAATCCATAAATGAAATACCCGGCTTTCCGCTTGCGCCTGTCGAACCCGGCTTTCTCCAGGGCTCCATAAAAATCCGTCGTGCTGCGGGTATACTCGTTCATCTGCTGGCAGTACAAGCGATAAGCCGTATAAAGCGCCCCGGACTTTTCCTGGCATGATGGATTCACATCACAGCAGTCTTCCAGGAAATGGCGGAGCCAGTCATTCTGCCCGCGGTACTCCTGGATAGCATCCCGCACACATTTCGGCATAGTCAGATGGTACTCGCTGGCAATGACCTTCTCCGCCCCTTCGATGATCCAGCGCAGGATAGCGGGGCCAGCCGTTTCCACCAGATAATCTGCATAGTTCTTGATTTCGCCATGGCCTTCAAACTGCGCCTTGAAGGGAATGACGATAAGCCGGCGCCATGTCCCTTCATCACTGGCTCCGACGCGGGGCAGATGGTTGGTATATAGGACCAGCGTATGGGTCGGCACAAAGGTAAACGGCGTCTTGTATTTCTTTTCGCCGCCGACTTCATCTGTCGAGCAGAGCTGCTTCAAGACGGAAGTGGAAAGCCGGACGCCTTCTTCCATCTCGGCCGCAATGACCATGCGCTTGCCCTTGAGTTCCGCCATTTCCGGCTTGATGTTCCGCTTGCAGTTCGCCGTCAGGGCATCGGCAGAAATGCCGCCGCAATAGCTACCCAGCACCCGGGCGATGGAGTTCCAGTAGGTAGATTTCCCATTTCGTCCATCGCCATAGGCAATGACCAGGGCTTCCACATACACTTTGCCAATGGCCATGAGTCCGCAGATTTCCTGGGCGTAATCAATCAGCTCCTGGTCGCCCGTGAAAAACTCGCCCAGGGCCTGCTGCCAGACCGCCTGCCCTTCCTCTCCGGGATCGACAGCGGTGCATTTGGTAATATAATCTTCCGGACGATGATCCCGCCTGCCCGCCATCCCCTGCCGCAGGTCGTACGTAAACGAAGGCGTGTTGAGCAGGAATCCATCTGCATCCAGGCGCTGGATGGGAATGAGCAGCATCGGCTTCAGGGCCTGCAGGGCCGAGATGATGTAGCGCATGTCCCGCCGCTTCATGACAAAGGCATAATATGCCAAAGCCGCCTGGTAGGACTGGAAGGCTTTCTGCTGACTGCCTTCGATGATTTTCTCCAGCATCCGGCCGCCTTTGTCGATGAGTTCTGCCGCAACGCCCAGTTCCTGCAGTGCCTTCCTGCCAGCTTCCATCTGGTCCCTGGCATCTGCCAGCTGCAGTTCCAGGAATTCTTCCGCTGCACCGATGGCTTCCTGATGGGATTCGGCCCAATAGATGCCGTTGTACCGCAGGAAATCGGTACTTTCCGTATACCGCAGCTCATCGCCATATTCCCGTTTCAGCACTTTGGCCTGGCCGATATCCGAGTAGTCTTCCGGCTTCAGGCTGCCCCGGCTGGCAAAATCGTTATTGTACTGATCCGGGCTGACGTATCCATCCTGTCTGGCAATGCGTTCACCAAAACGCACAGCGCTCTGCCAGATTTTATTGAGTTCCGCATCAGCAAGCGGCGGATCGCATTTCTCGGCCTCTTCAAGGAAAATGGAGTAGGCTCGCTCGGTTGCTCCGTACCGTTTGATGACCCGGCCGGCAAAGCGGCTCATGGTATTATTGCGCTGTCCCTGGGGAATGCTGCGTGACGCGGCTTCCCGGGCCTTCAGCATCTGGTCGATCGTCATTTCCCCATCCTGCCACAACACCTTCTCAGCCGGACAGCCGTAGATGAAACGGGCCGCATCAAGAGCCGCTTCGTCGAAAAAAGGATATGTGTGATAAACAGCCCGCTTCAGCTCCGTATAGCACGGTTCATCGGTAATCTCGGGGATCCCGAAATAGACATGGAAGCGCGGCCTGGCACACTTTCCGTCTTTGGGCTTCATGTGATTCCGTGACGGGACGATGGCCACCGGGACATCCGGCATCATGGCCAGGAATTTCTCCATGGTCATCCATTCAGCAGGATTTTCCGTATGCGAATTATCGCAGTCCATGACCAGGACATCCGATGAGAGAAAGTTCTCCCGTTTCCGGTAATCATTCTTGAATGCCACACAGACATGGTCAAACGCAGCCGCTGCTTCAAGGTCTTCGGCACAGCCGATTTTCCGCTGTTCCGGATAACGGCAATTGGCTTCTGCCCCCGTAACAGCAGCCGTATAAAGGGTAAATTCCATGATCCTTAAACCTCCTTGATATACCGGACAGGCTTCCTTTTGCGCCGGGCGTACTCGATTTCTTTCTGCATCCCGTCCGAGATGATATCGCCGAACACCCAGAGTTCCGCACACTTGGACAGAAGTGCGATATCCATGAAAAGGGCTAGGTCCCGCTCCGTCTTTTCATCCAGGAACTGGGGCAGATACAGATGCGGAGCCAGCGGAATGCCTCCCTGGTCTGTCACATAGCGGCAGTATTTCCTCGCTCTGGCTGTATTGGCATCCACATTCCCGGCATAGGGCGAGCAGACATACACCACGGGCCGGAACGGGAACCTTGGAGGTTCCGCATTCCGGATGGCCTGATAAGCCGTCGGGTCCGGGTAGTGTTCCGCATTACGCTTCGGATCCATCTCCATCGCGCACCTCCATCAGTTCCCGGGAGCAGTCTTCGCACAGGACGGCTGTACCGAACAGGTCGCCCTTCCCGTCGCCCAGGACTTCCTCCAGATCCACCAGCACTTCCCTGCCACAAACCGGGCAGCGGCAGAATACATTCTCATCGCTGATTTCAATCGTGACCTCCATGGCATCATGAATCGGTTCCTTTACGTAAAACATGCCTCATCCCTCCAGTTCCGTCTTGTAATAGGTCATGAGCATCTGTTTGCGCTGCTGGAAATCCGGGCAGGAATACAGCAGGCCGTAATCCAGGTGCTGCAGCCGGTCCAGCGCATGAATCTGCTGCGCGGTCAGATAAGGCCGGATGCTCTGCCCTTTTTCGATGCCGTTGGCCAGCCGGAACTGCTTGGCAGACATGCCGAGAACGATGCGGTTCAGCATGTCGCATTCGTTGCTGAAGTGGTACGGCTTCGGGCTTTCATGCAGGCGGCAGATCATATCTGTCAGCATCGGGAATTCCTGCCGGGCAGACAGGAGCGACCGGACACATTGTTCCATCTCGTTGAAACGCTGGATGTAGAGTTCCTTAAAGTGCATCGCCTTCGGGCCTGTGTAGCCCATGACCAGCATCGTGAAGCCATCACGGGTCAGCAGGTAACGCGGCAGTTTCCTTCCTCTGGCATCTTTGTAGGTACTGAGTATAAAATTGTCATGGATGAAATTTTCACTGAGCCCAGATCTGGGCTCAATGATTCTGGTGATATCCCGCAATACGTGACGATGGCCTTTCTCAAAAGTTGCAGCGACAAACAGGCTATCGACTCTGGCTACCCCTTCCGGGTCAGCAAACACACCGTAATCATCTTCAGGAATCAAATTCTTCATAGCGGATTCCACCTTTCGTTAAAATTTCCGAGGAACTCATCCTCTATCAGTAACAGGACAGAATCCGCTGCTTTAAGTACCTCCGTTTCAATCTTTTTGATAAAATTCACATTCGTATCCGTCTGCCCGGAGCAACAATCCTTCGGCCCAGGACGGTGTACGTCCCATCTGCTCGCAGATGGCATCGACACTGGCATCCCGGCTGCATTCGATGATCAGTTCATCATGGACATGGCCGACGATGGCACAGCACCGCAAGGTCTGCATGGCATAGCAGAGGATATCCCGGCTGATGCCCTGGACGATGTTTTCCACGAACTTCGGGCCGTAGCTCTCCAGCCGTTCCCACTTTTTCGTTGCGCCGATGCCTTCATAGGTGACGGATTCCCCGCCGAAGCAGTTCTCGCCTATTCTGGGTTTCACATAGGAAAGCCGCCGTCCGCTGGGAAGCTGGATGAACAGCATGCCGCTCTGGTACAGGAAGCGGATGCAGCCTGCCCGCATAGGGACATGTTCCTTGATGGCCGCTTTCACGGCGGCATCCACTTGCCACCAGAAATCAACGATATGTGGATTAGCCGACCGCCAGGACTGCACCAGAGGATACAGTTCATCTTCCGAAAGTCCCATTTCCAGTGCGCCCATCGCCTTCAGCGCACCGACAGAACCACCATAGCCACAGGCCAATTCTGCGATTTTGCCTTTCTGCCTCAAGTGGCCATTTATTCCATGCTTCACCACAGGTACGCCAAACATCTGGCTGGCTGTCGTGCAATAGATGTCCTGGCCGGCCGCAAAGGCTTCTGATTTCCATGTTTCTCCGGCAAGCCACGAAATGACCCGTGCCTCGATGGCGGAGAAATCTGATACCACGAACTTCATGCCTTGCCGAGGTATAAAAGCGGTGCGGATCAGTTGGGACAGGACATCGGGAACAGAGTCATACAGGAGTTCCAAAGCTTCATAATTTCCCTGGCGCACCAGTTCCCGGGCTTCCGAAAGATCCGGCAGATGATTCTGGGGAAGATTTTGTAATTGAATATGCCGCCCAGCAAACCGCCCGGTCCGGTTGGCGCCATAGAACTGGAACATGCCTCTGGCCCGGCTGTCATTACAGGCCGTCAGTTCCATAGCCTGGTATTTCTTGACCGAGGATTTGGCCAGCTTCTGCCGGAGAAGCAGTACACTGCGCAACGGTTCTTCTGCAGTCTTCAGCAGTTCCTGTACCTGCTTCTTGCCCAAAGAATCAATCTTCATCCCGTGCTGTTCCAGCCAGGCAATCATCTGGATAACGGAATTCGGATTTTCCAATCCCGTCTTTTTCTTTAACTCGTCCATCAATGATTCCCGGCACCGGGCATCCATGACCACGGCCTGGCCGACCAACGTCCGGTCAATGGCAATGCCTCTGTCGTTGATTTCCTGATCCAGATGGTATTCGTCCCATACCTGTTCCGGTACCGGGTAGTGCTTCAGCCGCTCCTGGATGGCCATTTCCACTTCTACATCTCGTTTGTTGTAGGACTTGAACAGATTCCATTTGTCTGGGGCATGATGAGGAAGGTTTCTCGACCTGCCGCCATTCGCTTTGGTTTCCTTGCAGGGAACACAGAAATAGCGGATCAGTTCTTTGCCTTCCTTCATCTTCTGGCTGTCCAGCTTCAGCACGGCCCCCGCGCCTTCCAGGGAAAGGGGCAGACCCATATAGGCCGACCAGACCATGGAGCATTTCCATCCCGCCGGATTGAGGAACCTGGAACAATCCTTGGAAAGCGGATGATGATCATGGAACGGATCCAGGCTCATCCCCAGGTCACGCAGGTATCGCGACAGGCAGACTCGTTCAAAACTGGCATTGAACGCCCATTTGGTGACAGATTCATCTGTCAGGGTATCCAGGATAGCATCCGGGACACGCTCCCCCTGCGCCAGGTCAACGACCTGCACTTCGCCCCCATCCACGGCATAACCGAAGAGGAGAAGTTCAAAGGCTGGCGATTCTGCGTATTTGTACACGCCGCATTTAGCCAGGCTGACATCGCTGAATGTTTCAATATCGATACTGATGGTTTTCATACGCTTCACCTCGAAAAAACGGCGAGGCACAAGGCCCCGCCGCCGTTATTCACTACTACTTATTTCCGGAAAGATTCCATCTGCTTGCGGTGATATTCTTCTTCCCGTTCTTCCCGGTGCCGGGCCATTTCTTCATCCCGCTGGTCTTTTTTGATATCCGTATAAATCATGGCCACGAAGAACCCGCCGGCGCACAGTGCAACCAGGCAGTACAGGCCATCCAGAATCAGTCTCATCACAGTTTCCATCATCACGCCTCCTTATGCCAGGAAATCATCATCGTCAACCGTAGCAAAATCATCTTCTGCACGGGGGTTGCCGCCGAGGGGTTCGCCGTCACGGATCTTCTGCAGGTTGTTCAGGCCGCAGGCGATACCCTTGTTGCCGTTGCTGTTGAAGGCATAGAAGTTGATGGACGCACGGCCATAGACGCCGGAGTAGACTTCGGAGCGTTCCAGGATATGCTGGCAGTCGGCATCGACGATGCCCGGCCTGGTCGCCGAGTTGGCATTGACGAAGAAGCTGTCTTTATAGGCGTCATCGCCCGGGCGTTCCAGGTCGCCGTCACGGAGCGGCGTCTTGATGGCTTCGAGAGCCGGTACAGCGCGGCCATTGCCCTTGAGCTTGCTTTCGCCTTCTTCGTAGGCAGCCTTGATGGCGGCGCGGATCTTTTCTACGGTCTTCGTATCCGACTTGGGGATGATCAGGCTGACGCTGTACTTCGGCGTACCGCCATTGATGGACTTCGGTTCCCAGACGTTGGCATAAGACCATCTGGTATTGACCCCGGTAATCACTTTGCACGGATTGACATAATTCTTGGACATAGCAAGTTCCTCCTCATTTTTCATCGTTGAAATCATCTGCCGCGGTGTGCATGGCCGGACGCTTATCCGATTCCGGCACCAGGACCGGCTTGCCCTGCGGCTTTTCCACTAAATCAGACAGCAGTTCTTCGAACCGTTTCTTGCCGAGCTGTTTCGTCATCGCCGTAATGCCGAGCAGCTTCTTTTCATATGGGTCGAAGCCTGCTTCTTCCACTTTGGCGGCGACTGCTTCTTCACTTACGTAGCGGCGGTTCGACCGGCCTTCGACCAGTTTCCATCCGTCCCACTGTTTGCCGGACAAGGCCTGCTGCAAAGCGTATTCTTTGACATCCCCGGCCCAGTTCACCAGTTCATCGGCCTTGGCCAGGACAGCTTCGATTTCTTCATCCTGCAGCGTGGACGGGACGGCGAAATCATACCGGGCCAGTTCCAGGTTGTATTCGGCCCGCTTGCGGCAGGTCGCCTTGATCTTGCAGAAACGGCAATGGTCGCCAGCTTTATACTCCCCTTCGCCTTTGGCCGCAAGTTCCGCGGCGGGCTTCAGCACCGTTTCGGCCCACTGGAGCAGTACTTCTTTGCTCATGGTACAGGTGCTGACGTTGTCCCGGCGGGGCTGGAAGATGGTCATGGACACTTGGCGGATATCATAGATTCCATCGAACAGATTCAGTGCGCCGAGGGCATAGCACATCATCTGCGGATTCTTCTCGGCATCCACCAGAACTCCCAGGCCGTGCTTGTAATCGATGACTGTCAGGGTATCGTCGGCCACGATGAGGCAGTCCCCCGTACCAAATCCTCCTGGCACCCATTTGGAAAAGTCCAGCCGCTGTTCAATCATAATCAGCGGGTCCTTGCAGGATGCTTTGGCTGTGGCCAGGCATTCCATGACGAACTGCGCGTATTCATCGGTACACTCCGCCATCTCCTCATCAAAGAACGTGAGCCCCTTCGTCGGGTCTTCCAGCTTCTGCCCCAGCGCCGTCTTCACCTTGAATTCACAGAGCGTATGGGCATCCGTCCCCTGCCGGGCGAATTCACTGGAGGTATCCGGCAGCTTGGCACATTCCTTCGCAGACGGCGGGCAGGCCAGCCAGCGGTAGCAGGAAGATGCGGACAGCACCGCATGTTTATCCGGCATGGCCAATCACCTCCAGTTCCTTCAGGAATGCTTCATACTGCGCCGCATCAATGCCGGACAGCTTGTCCGCCCCATACTTCTGGATGAGACTGCGGACTTCTGCTGTGAATCCCTTGCGGGCCTTGTCGGCAGCGACTTTGCGGACAGCTTCCAGCGTCAGCGGTTTTTCCGCCTTCTCTGATTTCGCTTCCGAAGCTGGCGGATTTTCTTCTTTCACCGCCATGACTTCGGAAATCTTCAGCAGCGCCTTGCCGCAATCGCCCAGGGCTGCTGCCAGTCTCTGCAGTTCATCGTTTGTCATACGGATTGACTCCTTTCACAAATCTTTGCATTGATAAGAGATGGATGTTCCTGGCAATACTGCGGGTTGTGACGCTGATGGCCATCAGCACCGCCGCCAGTTCCCGGTCCAGCTTTTGCTGCTGAGCCAGCTTTTCAGATGTCTTTGTGTACATCATCTTGGGTTTCTCCTTTCCAAAGGTTTTTTCTATTTCTCCCCTTCACCAGTAGCAGGACAATTTCGGCATCGTTAAGTACCAGTTCGTAAAAAATCCGGCCACATTTTTTGTAGCCGGATTCTTTTTTTCTTAACGGAAGTCTTTAAGATGTTCTTTTAGGAGTGCATACAACTTGTGTTTGCGCTTGTTTACTGCTTTCTGGCTCAAGCCGACGGCCTTCCCGGTCGCCGCTTCGCTAGAACCATCGGCAATCATCATCAAGATGGTTCGGTCGATATCCTGCAAGGCCACCAGTTCATGGCGAAGTGCTGCCAGCAGCTCTTCCTTCAGAATTGCTTCTTCTAAGTTGAAGTCATCAGGTACCTCCAACTCATAGTCATCCCGCGCTTTATCAGCCGATACTTCGTCGGCGCCATGCCTTTGCTGACGCTTATCTTCCCGCCAGAGTGGACGCATGAATTCATAGTACTGTTCTTTGGTTGCTGGAATCAGGATAGTACGTACCTTACGACAGCCGATTTTTGACCAACGGACTTCACAGTCCTTGTACTCCTCGGTGATGACGGTTTCTGGAGTGAGTTCCAGAGGAATGTAAAAACATTTCTCATTGCTTGTCTGTTTTTTGTCCATTTTTGTCTCCATTCCGTCCGAGAAGAACGGCGGAGACAAAAAGCTGGCACTGATACAGCATCAGCGCCAGTTTTCTGACAGCCCAAATAGGCATAGAAAAACACGGTGGATGCATGATCAGCAAAGTACAATCATCGCTTGTACTTTCTGCTTTATGCAACCGCCGTCCTTATAGCGCTATTCGGACTACGATTTATTTGTGGCCAGGGGTTCTCTCCCTTGCCTGCCTATAGTCTATTCCAAAATCAAAATCGTGTAATTGACATGAAGTGGCGTAAAATGGAATAAAATGGGTTGCTGAAAAAAGGCCAAAAAAAAATAGGCTTCTCACCTTAGTGAGAAACCTATTACAAATAGTTTATTCTTGATATCCGTCAATCAAGCCATATCTCCCTATCCCCTTATTTTTTGTAAAGTGAATAAGGTTTGCACCTTCATAATCGATAGATGGAATTTCATTTTCAATAACAATCGTTTGTGGAGAATCCTCCCTTGTCAAAAAATATCTAAACAAATGCCCTTTCATGGGCTCCGTAACATACGAATTTCTCTTTGAATCTTTTTCTTTTAATGAAAGAATCGGAGAATCTACAACAAAAAGTGCAGGATGATAATGCCCCATCTTTTCCAGACAATTTTCCATTGCAACAGCTAGTATCGTGTTCAAAAAAGCACGGAATCCTTTACCTTGGCTCTTTTTTTCATGACCATTAACGACAACATCATAGCTATCGATATCAAAATATGAATCCAAATAGTTCTGATAATCGCAGTATTTTAAAAGTTCGTCTACTTCCGTATCAAGGAGTTCTTTAAAGACCTCCTTGAATTTCTCTTTTACATTCAAATGAATGTCAGCAGTTTCTTCATTCTCAACAGCATCACGTTCTTGCTGAAGAAATGTTGAAAATTGGTCAATCATGGTATTCATTTCAGCAAATCTCAATGAAATTTTGAAATCATCAAGTTGCTTTTTCAACTGCCGGATTTTAGGTTCAAGTTCTCCTCGTATTTTTTCTTCCTGCTCATTTCTCTGATTAATTAGCATATCTTTTTTCTTTGCCAAAGCAGCATATTCTTCCTGTATGGATTTCTGGACTGATTGCAAATCCTTGACCTGAATCTCAATTTTTTGCTCTTCTGCGATAGCAGAACCTATACAGTCCTCTTCATGTTCATGAGGAAGTTCTCCATTGCAAAAAGGACATCTTTCTACTGCTTTGATTTTTTTAGAAACCATATTCCCTTCCGCAATAAAAGTCAAGCGTTTAATGTCCGCTTTGTATTGTGATAAAAGGAGTTGATTCCGATTCATCAAGACCTCGTCTTCTGAAATCTGCCTCATTACTTTATTGATTTTCTCTCCAATTTCATGGCATAAGTTCAAAGTTTCTTTAAGGATTCCTTTAGCAGCTCCGATTTCATCGATTGTTTGATTGATTTTATTCTGCAATTCACCGGGTTGAAGCAAAGGTATTGTATCATCAAAAGATGACTTTTGCCTTTCTAAGAAGCCCATGCCTCTGTTGACAATTTTCAGTACTCCCTCATCTTTTGCTTTCTTTATTTTTGGATCAATAAAAGCCGATTTCGGAAGATAGTTATTACCCGTCCCCAGATACAATAATGCTGTTAAAACCGGGGTTCCTACCGTTCCTCCCAATCCATGCTTTCCCTTAAGAACACTGGCTTTATCATGAACCCGGTCTTCATCTATGATGAACGTATGGTAAAAAGTTCTAACTGTCAAAGCCTGCGTTTTTCCTTCCTGCGTTTTAAGAATCTTAGTATCAAGAGGAATGTCCAGTAATTTCATCCAGACGTCATTAATAGGTGGATTCTTTTTCCCACCCTTTATCTTATAAGTGCCTGTTTCTATACCATCTACATGACTGATTACATCAAAAGATTTAGTGTCAACATCCCGGCTGATAGAAATGCTTTTCCCATTGACATCTATTCCTATCTGAATCTTCTCCACTTTTAAATTGACATCGAATCGATGAGTACCGGCTCCCATCATATAATCTATACAATCCAAGACCATACTTTTTCCGGTATTGGATGGACCATAAACTATATTCAGACCCGGACAAAAAGTTATTCTTGATTCTTTTTGATTTGCAGTAATCTTAAGCCACTTTATGTAAAACATAACCATTTACCCCTTTAGTTTGCAATAGGACGATGCTGAATTTCCTGGAGTAGTTCCTCATCACTTTTGCAACTATATTTTTTTGCGGAAAGTCTTGATATCCTGCGGTATTCCTGTGCATATGTACTATGAAAGCCATTTGATATCTCCAATCCATATTCTGTGATTTTATACTGATATCCCTGATTATTTTCGACTTTCAATATTCCATGCCGTACTAACTTCTTGATTGCTTCAGTAATCAACGAACGTCTTCCTGCCATTTCAGCATACATAAAATCGTTATTGCCATGCAGATTCTCAATAGCTATACCAAAAACCTTTGCATAACAATTGATGAAGTCAAATGCCAATATACGAGTACTCGAAAAAAACAGTTCTGGTACGGACCCCATCAGTAGCATGATTCTTAATTCCATTTCGAAAACCGTATTGAATATTTCTTTATTTTTTCTTGCCGTTTCACCCTGGTTACGGGTACTAAATGTATTGAAAATATCCTTTTGCAACTTAATCCCCCTCTATCCAGCTGAGTTTCTCATCATTGACCAACATATGACAAATTCCTTTCTTTTCCCCTGGTCCAATCCAATTCAGAGTCACCGTTTGTATATTAGAAGAAAGCTCCACCAATGTCGCATGCTCCATTACAGCGTTCATTCTGTCATAGCCGCAAGCATAATCTTTTTCTTCCGTCGTTACGACACCTTCATACATTTCTTCCTTTACCGCATCAAAATTTTTCTCCTCCTGTGGCGCTACAGTATCTCGAAGTCCCCTCCTGATAGTTTCCGCTAAATAGTAGTCTTTTCTCTGTCTATTAAAATTCTTTTTCATATTAGGACATGAATCGAGATCCTTTACACAATCACATTTCACCCCTGTTTTTTCCTGATAAACACGGAATAACTCTGTTACATATTTCATTTCTTCTGTTGCAATAGTTGAAGGTGGAGACAGTGGAACAGGCTTTTTGAATTGCCCAACAAACTTCCTGAAAGCTTCTATTTCGTGATTAATATCTGAGGCTGTTTCCTGCGCCGTTTTCGAATAGTCTTCATAAGATGCATCCTTTTTCATATTGTCTTGCAATATAGCATATAAGAGCGCTCTACCTAAAAATCCTCCCAAATCGCCATCCTCGTACAGTTTATTTAAATCACCTTTTTCTATTTCAGATAAATCTGATTCATTGATGTGATTTAGCAATTCAGATATCATTTCATCGGCCTTAACTCCACTAAGGACTTTGTCCAAAACCTGATCAGTAAAGTATTTCTTTAGTCCATTATATACACGACTATCATCCGCTGCTTTTTTCAAATTTTCTGGAATGTCTGCTTCTTGTTTATACCAAAGGCTTGCCGACTTATTATCGATGTTATATGGCTCCCCATGTCTATTGACACAGTTTCCAAGACTAATGATTGGCTCAAATAAGATTTTGGCAACTTTAGTCATATTAGGTTTGATAATACCCTTCGAAAACACCTTAGCAAAAGATGAATAATTGTAAACCCGCATGAATTATCACCTCGTCCAGACGATAACGCACTTTTCATTGATAATAATATTGTACTACATTTTTTATCTTATCCATAGCAATACTACCAAACAATAGAAAACTAGTCAGATAACGCGGTAATTATCTTTCTATGTCATTAACGATGCCATTGCTATCGTTAATAGCATATTCATAGGGTTGTTAAGAACTTATACGATTCCTTCTGATTCTACCCGCATTTCAAAGCATAAAAAATGTCGGCCATCTGCCGACGTTTGCCAAGACCTCGCTATATATGGACGTTTCCGCTATGCACACCGTTCCCAATATTGTATCAATCTCAAGCATCTTTGCTCTACGAGTAAGATATGCTTATTCTTAACATCGGCTGTTTCCCGAAGGCCGAAGGCGCGGTGGACGTTTTCGGAGCGCTGGCTTCTGGGAAGATGCCACTGAGCATCTGTGGGACGCAAACGCTGGAGGATGTCGGCCCAGCGATAATGATCGTCAGCCCATGTTTTGAAAAGGCTTTCGACTTGGTTGAAGCCGCGGCTTTTCATTTTCTCCGGTGCTAAGGGCACGGGAACGACCATATCGATGTTTTGCAGTCGTTCCGGCCAGGGAAATCGTTCTAGTAAGACGCGGCAGGCCCGGCATTTTCCCTCTCTGCCCTTATACTTGATATCATGAATCAGACGGCGCATGGCCCCGTCGTAGTCGGCCAAACAGTAACAGGCGTCGAGGGCTTTCAAGGCTTGAGAGCGATTGATGCGCCGCGGATGCCAAACCGACGCCAGGCACGACGGGCACCAATCGCCGTCACGCTTCATGAGGATGCCGCAGGCCGGGCAGGTCGGCGGATAGAAGAGGTTGGTCATAAGGGTGAGCAGTGACATAAAATGCCTCCTGTCGCAAAATATTACGTAAGCAGCTCGCCTTGGAGCCGTGGGATGAGCAAGGTAAAGCGGCGGCTCGTCCGCTGGTTCTGGACGGCCGTTTGGACGGCCCGTTTAGTACCGACTAAGATGACTTTTCGTTTGGCCCGGGTGACGGCCGTATAGAAGAGGTTTCGCTGGAGCATGATGGAATGGCTGTTGACCAGAGCCATGATGACCGTATGGTATTCACTCCCCTGGCTCTTATGGACAGTAATGGCATAGGCCAAGGTAATTTCGTCGATTTCCGCGCCTTCATACTTGACGTCCTGCTCGGGGTAGCGGACGTAGACCATGTCGTGCTGGACGGCAAAGATTTGACCGATGTCGCCGTTGAAGACGCCTTTTTCGTAATCGTTATGCTTCTGCATGACTTTGTCGCCGACGCGGAAAATCATGTGGCGGCCCTTCAATTCCCCCTTCCCTTGAACGGGCGGATTGAGCCGTTCCTGAATGAGCTGATTGAGGTTGTCGACGCCGCAGGGATCCTTGTACATGGGCGACAAGACCTGGACGGCAAATTCGTCGCCCGTTTCTCCAACTTCACTGCGGTACAAGGCGCTGATCTGCGTCGCCCCGTCGGCTTCGGTTTCGATTTCGACGAAGCGGAATTCCAAGTCTTCGTTGACCACCGGCAGGCGACCGTTGTTGATGAGGTGGGCGTTGGTAACGATGCGTCCCCCTTCTTTTTGGCGGAAAATCGTATCCAAGCGGACGACAGGCACCGTTTCCGAGGCGATGACATCGTGGAGGACGGCTCCGGCCCCGACCGACGGCAATTGGTCGGCGTCGCCGACGAGGATGCAGCGGCACTGGGGCTTCAAGGCATTCAGTAAGTGGTACATCATTTCCATGTCGAGCATGGACACTTCGTCGACGATGACTAAGTCGGCCGGCAATAACTTCGTTTCATTGTATTCAAAGGACTGGACTCGGCCGACATGGCCGTCGGGAATGAGGAGGCGATGGATGGTCTTCGCCCTGCGCTGCGTCGTTTCAGCCAGACGCTTAGCAGCTCGCCCCGTCGGCGCACAGAGCAGGATGCGCAGGCCTTCTTGTTCGGCCAGGCGGATGATGGTCTGAACAACGGTCGTCTTCCCCGTCCCGGGACCGCCGGTTATGACGGTCATCCCCGACTGGAGGGACTTTTCGACGGCTTCCCGCTGCTTGTCTGCCAGTTCAAAATGACAGGAATCCTGCCATCGGTCCAGAAAGAGCTGAACGTGCGTTTTCATGGAAAGAGGCTTCATGGCAGCCATCTCGCGGATGCGGCCGGCAATGGCTTCTTCCTCTTCATAGGCTTCCGGCGTATAGACGTAGACCGTCCCCTCAAAATCCGCTGTCCGTAATTGTCCCATATCGACGGTGTCCTGCAGGATATCGTGGAGTCCCAGAGCATCGGCCTGGAGAAGAAAAGCCGCCCGCCGCACCAATTCAGCATCGGGAATGCAGACGTGCCCGTTCTGGGTCATGGTCTGAAGAACGTAGGCCAGACCGGCACCAAGGCGCTGCGGCGACTGGCGGTCCATGCCGTACGCCAAGGCGATTTGGTCGGCCGTCTTAAAGCCGAAGCCGTCGATTTCATGAATCATCCGATACGGTTCTTCGGTCAGGACGTATTTCACATCGTCACCGTATTTTTGCAGGAGCCGACCGGCATAGCGTCCGGCGACTCCGTGTTGTTCCAAATCATAGGCGATGTCGTTGATCTGTTTTTCTTCGTAGAAAGATTCCGTTATGACGGCCAATTTTTTAGGCCCGATGCCTTCGATTTCAAGTAAGCGTTGAGCGTCCTTTTCCAAGATTTCCATCGTATCCTTGCCAAAACGGGCGACGACGCGGTGGGCCAAAGCCGGTCCCATGCCTTTGACGGCACCGCTTCCGAGGAAGCGTTCAATACCGTCGACCGATTCGGGAATGACGCGGCTCCAACTGTCGGCGGCAAACTGGCGGCCATAGCGCTTATGCTGTACCCAATGGCCCTTTACTTCCAGCCGATCGCCGACGAGGGGCTTGGTACCGTGGCCGGTCACAGTATACGTCGAATCGTCGCTTTCATCGTGAAGGCGAAAGACGCGGTAATCCGAATCAGAGGCCTCAAATAAGATGCGTTCAGCAATGCCTCGTACAATAAGTTCTTCCATCATCCTATCCCCATGTGTTCCCGTTCGTATTTTTTGCTTTCATCCATGATGCACTGGTAGATGCGGCGCAAATAAGGGGCCAAATTTTTCTGCTCCGTCAAATTAGAAATTTTATCCAGCACTTGACGCTCCCTTCGCGGATCATAGACTTCCATGTGATGCTCTTTTTTATAAGCGGCAACAGCAGCCACGACCTGCATGCGCCGTTCCAGTATCTTGGCCAAGTCCCAGTCCAATAAGTCAATCTCCCGGCGGCATTCTTCTAATTCCATAATCTATCCTTTCTCATTACGCATGATAACACTACCATTATAGCCGAAAAGCCGCTAAAAGGCTACAAATGATTCGCTTCCCTATATAATTCTTGCATAATTGCAGAATATTTATTTGTCATTATGGCTGTCATCCTATATAATATATTCGTATGAGTTTTTTTAGATTTTAGTTATCAATTTAATACAAAAGGTTGTGATTTTGCATGGAAGAAACTCAACAGCAGCAGCAAAAGCTGCGCCGCAGTCTGAAAGCCCGCCACATGAACATGATCGCCATCGGCGGTGCAATCGGCACCGGCTTGTTCGTCGCCGGCGGTGAAACAGTCAGCACTGCTGGACCGGGTGGGGCACTCGTCGCCTATGCCCTCATCGGCATCATGGTCTATTTTCTTATGACAGGACTGGGTGAAATGGCTTCATACCTTCCGGTCAGCGGCTCCTTTGAAACGTATGCTAACCGCTACGTCGACAAATCCCTGGGCTTTGCCCTGGGCTGGAACTACTGGTTCAACTGGGCCATCACCGTTGCGGCCGAACTCGTCGCCGGCGCCCTGATTATGAAGTACTGGTTCCCCGACGTACCGGCAGCCCTTTGGAGCGGCTTGTTCCTAGTCATCTTGTTCGTCCTCAACTACCTGTCGACTCGTTCCTACGGCGAAAGCGAATTCATCTTCGCCGGCATCAAGGTCCTGACGGTCCTGGTCTTCCTGTTCACGGGGACCCTCTTGATTTTGGGTCTCGGCTCTGAACCGTCGCCGGGCTTCGTCAACTGGACGACCGGTGATGCTCCCTTCGTCGGCGGTTTCACGGCTATGTTGGGTATCTTCATGGTCGCCGGCTTCTCCTTCCAAGGGACGGAAATGATCGGCATCGCCGCTGGGGAAAGTGAAGATCCGGAAAAGAATGTCCCCCGTGCGGTCCATTCGATTTTCTGGCGCATCCTCATTTTCTACTTAGGCGCCTTTACGGTCATCGGCTTCCTCATTCCGTATACCGACCCGAACCTGCTCAATACGGATATCGTCAACATCTCCATCAGCCCCTTTACGCTGGTCTTTGAACGCTTCGGCTTAGTCGCCGCCGCATCGATCATGAACGCCGTCATCCTGACCGCCGTTCTCTCGGCCGGCAACTCGGGCCTCTACGTTTCGACGCGTATGCTCTATGCCATGGCTGAAACAGGTCAAGCTCCGAAATGCTTCCTCAAGCTGAATAAACGCGGCGTCCCGACCCATGCCTTATTTGCAACGGTCGTCTTCGGCCTGGCAGCCTTCCTCACGTCTCTCATCGGCGAAGGCAAGGCCTATGACTGGCTGGTAAACATCAGCGGCATGGCCGGCTTCATCACCTGGATTGGTATCGCCATCTGCCACTACCGCTTCCGCAAAGCTTACATCGCTCAGGGCAAAGACTTGAAAGATCTGCCGTATAAAGCAACTTGGTATCCCTTTGGCCCCCTCTTGGCATTGATCATGTGTATCATCGTCACGGCCGGCCAGAACTACTCGGCCTTTACCGGCGCCGAAATCGACTGGTATGGCGCCAGCGTCGCCTACATCGGCATTCCTGTCTTCCTGGCAGTCTTCCTCTATCATAAATTTAAACACAAGACACACCTCATTCCCCTGAAAGAGGTTGACCTGTCGCGTGATAAGTAATACTGAGACCGTCCGTCATGGGCGGTCTTTTCTTTTCCTTTAAACTTAAACGTTTATCTATATATTTTCAAAAAAATATTATTTTTTTCCTTGACTTTTTAAGTTCTCGGTGATATCATAGCCACATCAACAAAAAACGCCATAAACGCGACGACGCAAAATAGTACGTTCGAACCCCTCGTTTTCAGAGAGCTGCCGGCCGGTGCAAGGCAGTACAGGAGCCGAACCGAACTCATTGCCGAGCGGAGACGCTGAACAAAGTAGGCCGACACGGGAACTCCCGTTACAGAGCATGGATATCGCCGATGGCCGTATCCGAGAGTGCATCCGAGAGGATGAAACAGAGTGGTACCGCGGAAGGATACAACGCCTTTCGTCTCTTAGCAAATACCCTTGCAGAGAGACGAAAGGCGTTTTCGTTTCTCTCCCTGTCCATCAAAGGAGGAAACTATTATGGCCAATATTTCATCGATTAAAAGGGCATCCCTGAGCATGTGCTTTTCCGTCGGCGCCGTCCTGTTCAGTTCTCACGCCGGCGGCGGTTTTGCCACAGGTAATCAGGAAAACGTCTACTTCGTCAGCCTGGGCTGGCTCGGCCCCATTACGGCGATCATCACCATGCTGCTCTTTACCCTGACCATCAAAGAAGCCATGAACATGTACAATTCGCGGCACCTCACCAGTTACCGCCAGTTATTCCAGAACTTATACCGCCCCTTTACGGGCATCGAATACTTCTTTGAAGCCTTCTTCTATATCATGGTCTTAATGGCCGTATCGGCTACTATTTCCGGTGCCGCTTCGGCCATCAACGCCCAAACCGGCCTCAACTACTACGCCGGTATCGGCGTCGTCGGCATCATCATCTTCTTCCTGACCATCTTTGGTGCCGGCCTGGTCCGCCGGGCAACGACCTACATGGGCATGGCCATCCTGGCCATGGTCGCCATCATTTTCTCGGTCGGCATCTATACGGCAGGTTCCGTTGAAGGAACCCAGGCCTTTACAGCCGTCATGGCCCAGGACTTTTCCGCTAACGGTTTCAGCAACGTCCCGACAGCCATTCTCCACGCCTTCACCTATGCCGGTTTCCAGTGCGTCGTCATCCCGACCATGATCGTCGTCGGCACGCCCTTAGTCACCCGTAAGAACTGCGCCACGTCGATGTGGTTCTCCTTCGCCATGAATGCCGCTGCCCTGACCTTAGCCGTCGTCATGCTCTTAGGCTGGTCCGGCTTCTACGGTAAATCGACGCTGCCGACGCTGACCAGCAGCCAGGCCATGGGCTTACCGTGGCTGACCATCGTCTACAGCGCCTTCCTGATGCTGTGCCTCATTTCCACCGGCGTCACGACGGTTTTCGGCTTCACCGCTCGTTTTTCTGAAATCAATATCCTGAAAAAAATCAGCTCCCGCTCGGTCATCCGCGCTGCCATGGTCACGGCCTTCATCATCATCGCTTCCATGACCGTTTCCATCGCCGGCCTGACCAACATCATCAAATACGGTTACGGCTACTGCGGCTATGCTGCCATCGCCATCATCATCGTCCCCTTCCTGACCATCGGCCGCTATAAAAACAAACGCTATGCCAAAGATATGGAATACCGGGCCCGCATCGACAGCATGAACGAAAATCCGCAAACGGCACAGGCTTTCAAACCGACTGCCGAAGCTGCCGGCCATTAATTGAGATAACTCAAGGTATCGCAAAAAGAAAGTTCTATTTACAGATAAGAAAATGCCTTGCATCTACGAGGATGCAAGGCATTTTTTATCGCTTATGATATTTTTTATTCGACTAAGCGGTCAGGCACTTTCAGTTTCATGAAACCGTATGTGCCATTGGCAATCATCAGCAAGTCCCGATCCTGTACGTTGAGTTTCTGACAGATTTCAGCATCCCGATTCGCCAAGATTTTGGCACTCCAATTGGGATCGATGAGGGACGAGCAGCCGGCAGCGACAATTTCCGAATGGGCCAGTGCTGCTTCTACGTCAGCCCGAGTGCGGACGTCACCGACGGAAATGAGGGGCAAGCGGCCGCCAATGGCGTCGTGGACATAGGCCAGCATCGATTTTTCCTGGTATTCCGGAAGGTTGGTCTTGCGGTCATAACGGGTCAGGGAAATATGGAGATAATCCAATTTCTTATCGGCCAGTTTATCGACGAGCCACAAGGTTTCCTTCAAATTGAAGCCCGGATCCGTTTCTTCTCGCGGCGAAAAACGGTAGCCGATGATGAAGTTGGGAACGTTCATGGCATCGATGGTTTCAATGATGCCATCGACGACGCGTTCAATGAAGGTATAGCGCTTTTCGAGGCTCCCACCCCATTTATCGGTGCGGCGGTTGGAATGGGGTGAAAAGAACTGGTGCAGCAAGTAGTGATTGGCACCGTGGATTTCTACACCGTCAAACCCGGCTTTGACAGCTCGAACGGCAGCCTTTTTAAAGTTTTCGATAATTTCTTCGATTTCGTCATCCCGCAGTTCCCGCGGCGTTTCGGCACCTTTCTTGGCAGCAGCTACAGCGCTGGGAGCTACAGGCTGTTCGCCTTCGATGGTCTTGCTGTCGGTCATGCGGCCGGCATGGAAGATCTGAAGGATAGCCCGGGTCCCGTCCCGTTTTATCGTCGAAGCCAATTTGCTGAGATTGGGAATGAAGGCATCGTCATCGACGCTCAATTCCCCGGTCCACCCCTTGCCGTTCGGCTGGATATAGGCTACGCCCGTAACAAACATGCCGACAGCACCGGTGCGCATGCCGTAATAGGCGATTTCGTCACCCGTGACCGTGCCGTCATAATAGCTCATGCGCGTCGTCATGGGCGGAATGGCCAAGCGGTTCTTTACCGTAAGGCCCCTTTTGAACGTAAGCGAATCTGTTAAGTTAGTCACTGTCTTCACCTCTCTTGAAAGATTGTTTTTCATATAATGTAATCGCAGCGCCGGATCATGTCAGCGTTGAGACCCCAGTTTCTGTCTGAAAGTCGCTGACGCCTCTGCCAAATCAGACGAGTCTCGTCATAATTGAGCTCGGCCGTAATCATGGCGTCTGCATCATACCATCTATCGTGGTTTGTTTTATCATACCCCAGGCCCTCCAACCCGTCAAGAGACGTCATCAAAAGAAGAAGGAGCTGCCCCTTGAGGATCGTTTCCTCAGGCACAGCTCCAGTTTCTTATAATTCAAATACGTCTCTGCGGCGCAGGGGCAAGTATTGTTTTTCATCCCGCAGTTGGCGGGCCTTTTCGTAATCCAAATCAGCCAACAGGAGTTCTTCGCCGGCTCCTGCCAAGGCCGCGACAGATCCGTCCGGTCCGGCAACGATGGTCTGACCACAGAAATCCATGACGCCTTCTTGACCGGTACGGTTGACCATGACGGCATAGAAACTGTTCTGGAAAGCAGGGATCCGAATTTCCCATTGGAATACATCCAGCGGTTCTGTCGTTTCATTGGCCACAGCCGTAATGACCAGATCCGCCCCTTTCAGCGCCAGCGTCCGGAAGCTTTCCGGATAATGACGGTCAAAGCAGACGATAAGGCCGATATTGCCGGCTGATGTCGGCACGACGACGAAACCGTCATCGCCGGGCGAGAAGTAATCCTGCTCATAGAAATGGAGGGCCCGGACAATATGGTTCTTGCGGACAATGGCTTTGATTTCCCCATTTTCATCGATGACCATCATCGTCGGATAAATCTTTCCGTCCCAAGTCAATACCAGTGAAAAGACGCCGATGATGCCTTCTTCCCGGCAGGCCCGGCACAGTCCTTCGATATGCGGATCATCCAACGGAAGGGCGATATTGTCCTTAGAAAGACCGGCATACTGCGGTATATATTCCATCAGCTGCCCTTCCGGAAAGCAGACCAGCTGTGCGCCGGATTCTTTCGCCTTATGAAGATAGGTCAGGGCCTTCTGATAATTTTCTTCTAAATTTTTTCCCAACCGGAGCTGGGCACAAGCAATGCGTACCATGAGTTACCTTCCTCTCCTTCTTTATTGCAAGATACGCTGCAGGCGGCGAACTGTTTCCTGCAGGACTTCCATAGAAGCCGCAAAAGGCATGCGGATACAATTTTCAGCACCTCGGCCAAAGGCATCCCCCGGCGCTGCAGCAACATGGCCCTCGGTAAGGAGGTATTCACTTAAGGCTAGGGAATCCATGCCGCGGTAATCAATCCGCGGTAAGACATAGAAGGCACCTTGAGGAGCCCGGCAGGTGACGCAGGGGATTTCATTCAGGGCCTGTACAAAATATCGACACCGTTCATCATATTCCCGGCACATGCGGCTGACGTCGGCTTCACAATCGAGGGCCGTAAGAGCTGCACTCTGCACGAAGGATGTCGCACAGTTGAGGATATGCTGCTGGACTTTCGCCATTTGCCGAAGCAGGTCCGGATCGGCAGCGACGTAGCCCAGACGCCAGCCGGCCATGGCATAGGCTTTTGAAAAACCGTTGAGCGTAATGACCCGGCCTTTCAATTCGGGCAGGCTGGCCGGACTGATATGCTTGAACCCGGAAAAAATGATTCGTTCATAGATTTCGTCGGAAAAGATTAGCAGATCCCGCTCACAAGCCACTTCGGCAATGGCCTTCAGTTCATCATCCTGGCAGACGCGGCCCGTCGGATTATTGGGCGAGCATAAAATAATGGCCTTCGTCTGCGGCGTAATAAATCGCTCAATCTCACTCTTGCGAATCTGATAGTTATCCTCATAAGACAAAGGGATGCCGATAGCTTTGGCCCCCGTCAATTCAATAATGGGCTTATAGGATACATAGGCCGGCTCAAAATACAGGGCTTCGTCACCTGCCTGGAGGCAGGTAAAAAGGCCGATGAAAAGCGCTAATTTCGTACTGGCCGTCACTAAAATCCCTTCCGGAACGGCATCGATGTGATTTTCGGTCTGCAGTTTCTGTGCCAGTTTCCGGCGCAGTTCCGGCAGGCCCTGACTCTGGATATAAGAGGTGAATCCGGCCTTCATATCCGTATAGGCCCGTTCGATAATCGGTGACGGCGTCTTAAAATCCGGTTCACCACCAGCCAGGTTAATGATATCCTGGCCTTCTTCTTTCATCTGTTTTGCCAAACTCATGAGCCGCACCGTTGCAGACGGCTGCAGATCCTTTACCCGTTGGCTGATAAAATCACGCATGGCTGATCCCTCCTGTTTCAATTACTGCCACTTCTTGGCAAAGCCCATCAAATCGGCCGTCGTTTGGCCTTGCTGCAACAGAACTTTCAATTCGTCTTCTTTGGCCTTCTTGGCTTGTGATTTTTCAAGAACTTCTGCTGCTTTTTCCTTGGGAATGACGACGACACCGTCGGCATCACCGACGATAATGTCACCGGGATGAACGATACGTCCGCCGCATTCAATAACGTCATCGATAGCACCGCACGTTTCTTTCAGCGTCCCGTTCGGGCAAACGCCGCGGGCAAAAACAGGATAGTTCATATCGATGATATCCCGCTTATCCCGGCATGCCCCGTCGATGACGACGCCGGCGATTCCCTTGGCCCGGCAGGATGTCGCAAAGAGTTCCCCAAAGACACCGGCCTGGAGATATCCCCCGCACTGAATGACCAAAACGACACCCGGCTTGGCTTCGGCAATAGCCCGGTGAATCGTCAGGTTGTCTCCGGGCACGCAGGTCACGGTCATGGCATAACCGGTCATTTCAAAATGATAGTCCAACGGCTTAATAGCCGCATCCATGCTGCCGTTCCGGCCATTCATATCACAAATATTCCCCGTAGGGATTCCCTTAAAAGCACTGGCAATATCCATATCGATTCCCCTCTCTTACTGTTCTTCGTGCGTCTGTAAATGATGGTATCCCATCTGGGCCCGAGCCTCTTTCAAAGTCTTTCCGCTCTTGACCAAGGCTACGATTTTCTGTTCCGTTTCCTCGATAGATTGGGCAATGCGCAGCGTCGTTTCGGCAACCTGCAGCGGAATGCAGACAGCTCCGTTTTCATCGGCAACGATCAAATCGCCGGGGCAGACCTTTACCGACGAGATAGACACCGGTTCATTAATCGAAGCGACTTCTACACGGTCCTTCCCAGTCATCATATAGTTTCCTTTTGTAAAGATTGGATATTTTAAGTCGTGAATGGTCTTAACATCCCGGCAAACACCGTCGATGACCGTACCGGCAACGCCTTTCCACTCAGCAACCTGAGACATGATGTCGCCCCAGACCGTGCAGTACTGTCTGCCGCCATTATCAATGACAACGACGTGGCCTTTCGGGACATCGTCGAGAAAATCACCGACGTTGCCCTTCGTCTGGCCGCAGGGAATATATTGTACCGTAAAAGCCTGACCACAAAGGCGTGTCCCCGGGACCACGGCTTTAATGCCTAACAATCCGCTGGCGATTCCCTGTTTATCCAAGGCATCGGTCAGAGAAGACGTATCCAATTCTTTAAAAGTTGCTAACATTGCTGCATCCAATTCGTTATAGTTCATTTTGACTGCATCCTTTCTGTGGTTCAAGAATAACACTATGTTTATTCATGCCTGATAAAAAATAAATAGCGGTAAGAACACCATATAACACAAGGGCTACGCAAAAGCCGATACGAGTCGTCTCACCATAGGCGATGACGACGAGGGAAACGCCGATGAAAGCTCCTGCGATCCACGTCGTAAGCGGGTAAAAAGGCAACCGAAAACTGCTTCTGGTTACTTGGCCGGCTGCCAACAGACGGCGATAACGATGATGTGACACCAGGATGATAATATACGTTATCATAATCGACGTCGAACCGGCGCCAACCATAGCACTAAAGACATCCTGCGGCACAAAGAGGCTTAAGATGACGCCGACACAAAGGGAGGCCGCGATAGCGAGAACACAGCGATAGGGAATACTATTGGCGTTTGTTTTCCGCAGCCACTGCGGAGCCTGATGTTGTTCAGCTAAATTAAAAACCATTCGCGTTCCGGCAAAGAGATTACTGTTAAAAGAAGACAAGGCCGACGTCAGTACGACAAAGTTCATGATTCCTGCCGCTTCTTGAATGCCTGCATAGTGGAAAACCTGCACGAAAGGACTGCCGAAAGTCCCGCCGACCTGTTCCCAGGGGAAAATACACATGACGACGAATAAGGAGCCGACATAGAAAATAAGAATTCGCAGGAAAATATTGTTGATGGCCTTGGCCAAGGTTTTTTCAGGATTCTGTACTTCACCGGCCGTATTGCCAATCATTTCTGAACCGCCGTAAGCATAGATACAAAATGGCAGAGCCATCAAGAACCCAAAGGCTCCTTTCGGGAAAAAACCTCCGTTATTCCATAAATTCGAGAAACCGACAGGTTCTGAGAATTGACCGATTCCCACAAAAATCATGAGTCCGCCAAAGAAAATCATGCCCATAATGGCAACGATCTTAATCATGGCAAACCAAAATTCAAATTCTCCGAAGTTATGGACTGCCATAAAATTCAGACCGACGATGAGGAGAAAAGCTAAAACAGACCATAACAATCGCGGCGTATCGGGCAGCCAAAATTGCATAAAAATGGGAGCCGCAATAATTTCCGCCGTGCAGACCGCCCAAATCATGTACAAGTAATTCCATGAAGCCATGAAGCCGGCCCAAGGACTGATATAGTCCCTGGCATGACGGGCAAACGATCCGGAAACAGGATTGTGTACGGACAATTCCCCCAAAGCTCTCATGACGATAAAGACGATGATCCCGCAGACGATATATTCAAGGATAATCGACGGACCCGTCAACTGAATCGCCGGTGAAGACCCCAGAAAAAGGCCGACGCCAATAGCCGTGCCAATGGACATCAGTTGTATATGCCGTTCTTTCAAACCACGCTGCAAACCTTCTTTCGTTTTTTCAGCCATAGTAGTAACCCCCCTCTTATGTTTGACCGAGCTGAGACTGGCGAACATACACGTATCCATCCATGATGAGCCGGGCAGTCCGGTACATCGCCGCCTTGCGTACAACAATAGTATCGTTTTCAATATCGACAACTGATTCTGCCGGAATGACACCGGCCGGATGGCCGATGCGAATATCTTGTTGTTGTTTTGACTCCGGACGAACCACCTGACTGACAACCGTCCCGGGGATCTTAGCAGCTATAGCCAAGGTAACCGTCGATGTCACGGGGTAACTCTTATGGACCTGCTGCATAAATAGCAATCGACTGACAATATCAACATCCTCTGCCGCCACATCCTTGCCGTCAAAGGTCTGATACGATGCCGGCGGACTTACCAAAGCAATGAAGGGAACATATCCCGATTCTTGTACGGAAGACTGCCAATGCTTCACCATTCCGATTTTTTCAGCTGCTTTGCCTCGAATTTCTTCCAACAGGTCCATGACTTCCTTATCGGCTTCGAGCATTTTAGGCGTTTCCAGACCGGTCAGATTGAGTTCAGCAGCTTGGATAAAGACCAAGGGATTGCCGACATCAAAGATGGAAACGCGATAATTCCGACCGCGGGCTTCAATGACATCGGATAAATTTCCGGTAGGCAGCATCTTTCCCGTAAAGGCTCCCTGCCCGTCTTTCCAGTCTAAGGTGATGCGGGCCCCGGACCCCGGCACGCCGTCAATATGAAGCTCTCCGTCGACGACGGCTTCGCCTTCAGAAACGGGTATTTCCGCGGTGACGATATTGTTAGAATTCGTCAAGTGGATCCGAACGGTTGTCACCGGTTCCGTTACCGGAACCAATCCGTGATGGATAGCAAACGGGCCGACAGCAGCTGCAATATTGCCACAGTTCCCCTTGCGGTTGACACTGGCTTCGTCGAGTGCCACCTGAGCAAAAGTATAATCTACATCCGCATCAGGCCGTGACGGCGGACCGATTATGGCACATTTGCTGGTCAGTAGGTCACCCCCTCCCAGCCCGTCTATCTGACGGATATCCGGTGTCCCGAAAATCTGTAAGATGACCTTATCCTGCTGATCCCGATCCGACGGCAAATCGTGAGCCATAAGAAAAATTCCTTTACTCGTGCCGCCGCGCATAATACTACAGCGGATCATGTTCATTCCCGGATACATTCAATCAACTCCTTTCAACTATTCCTATTGGTTAATCTCATTATATACGCTAGTCATTCATTTGAATAATGAATGATTTAGCATTATAATATAGATAACTTAGATATTTTATGATATATATCCGCCGTAAGAAGGGATCATTATGAACATCACTGCCATCCGCGTCTTCTTGGAAATCGTCAAGACCCACAGTCTTTCGAAAGCAGCGGAAAACCTATACTTATCACAGTCGACGGTCAGTCATCATTTAAAAACCATGGAAGCCGAACTGAACAGTCAGCTCATTATCCGCCATCAGGGGCAACGGACGATCCACCTGACTCCCAAAGGCGAAAATTTTCTTCCCCTGGCAGAGCGTTGGCTCTCCTTATTTAAGGATACACAGGCGCTTCAAGACATGCGGCCGCACAGCACCTTATCCCTGGGCTGTACAGACAGTCTCAATACCTACGTCTTTCCGGAGCTGTACCAAAATCTCCTCTCCCATGAAGAGACCCTTGACTTAGACATCCGAACCCAGCATTCACAGGAGATCTACAATCTCCTCTTAAATCACGAAATTGACACGGGCTTCGTCATTACCTCCTTCGCTTACAAAAATGTCGTGACCCGAATCTTATTCACCGAACCGATGGTCTTATTGTGCCAAAAAGACATGCCGTTTCCTTCTGCTTCGATTCATCCCCAGGATTTAGACGTAAAAAAAGAAATCTTCATCGACTGGAGTCCTGAATTTCGAGCCTGGCATGATTTCTGGTTCAATACCGTCACCAGTCCGCGCATCAAGTTCAATAATCCGTCATTGAGCCACTATTTTCTAAAAAATAACTACTGGTCTATATTCCCGATCTCCATGGCCCGTTTACTTCTGAAAGAAATGGATTTGGCTGTCTATCCACTGACCTCACCGCCGCCGGATAGGACCATTTATCAAATCACCCATAAGGAGCCCCTTTCCAATCACATTCCCGTACTCACGACATTTCAAAAATACGTCACCTATTTCCAGGAAACGACGACGCTATTTCAAAAACTCTAAAAGGAATGCCCCTCCGCTGTCGCTGGGCCGGCCTGAGCAAACCACCAGTTTAACTGGTGGTTTGCTCAGGCCCTATAAGGGCCTATCTCTTGTGGTTGCACTCTAAAGAGTGCACTGAATAAAGTCTGGCAATCACATTGCTATTACTGGCAGCCCCCTACTCGGGGGCCCTTGTTTTGCCTACTTTTTCTTGCCACCCGTAAACGGGTCTATGTATTCCTTAAAATCCAGCGTATCCATTTCAATATCTTCCTGTAATTGGTGCCGAATATACTCTCTTATGTGTTCTTTACTCTTTTCCGACTGTGTCTACAGAATATCCTCGGCACCAAAAGTGTCGATTACCATATTTGTACTTGAGGTT